>CAYJPB010000068.1:0-11369 GCA_964371955.1 uncultured Desulfovibrionaceae bacterium
TATTTCACAGTAGTACCAAAAACCATTGATGCAAGTAAAAAAGAATTAGACTGGTGTGGATATGTAATATGGAATTGCTTTGAAATAAAGCGATTATAGTTTATAATGGGGGGAGGAGGAAACTTCTCCCCTTATATTTTAAATTCAAAGGTAATTATTATGAAAAAAATTTTCCTCCCACTCTTTGTTCTTTCATTTGTTGTTGCAAGTGCAACAGTATCTTTTGCACATAGCGCATTATTGAATTGCTTTGATAATGCAGACGGCACTTTCACTTGCCAAGGCGGGTATTCCGACGGTTCCTCCGCTACGGGTATACGCATAGTTGTTAAAGATATGTCCGGAAATATTTTACAAGAAGCGCAATTGAATTCAGACAGCGAAGTTGTGCTCCCTCGCCCGGAACGTGATTTCACAATCCTCTTTGACGGTGGTTCAGGACATTCAGTAGAAATTCCCGGCGACAGTATTGTTCGTTAGGGAGTATTTATGCAAGAACATCCCATTAGCATACAAAACTTGCGCCACAATTACGGTAAGGGCAAGCGTGAGCTGTATAACGGACTTTCTCTGACAATTCCCAAAGGGCGAATCTGCGCTCTTTTGGGGAAAAATGGCGTGGGCAAAACAACACTTATACAAATTCTTATGGGCTTCATGCGTCCTAATGAAGGAGAATGTAGAATTTTTGGTGATTTAGCCTATGCTATTCGCCCCGAAACACGTGCAAAAGTGGGTTTGTTGTTTGAAAAACATCTTGCCTATCAATTTTTCAGTATTGAGCAAGTAGAGCGATATACTCGTCAATTCTATCCTAAATGGAAAGCTGAAAGATTTTATAATCTTGTAGACTTATTGGGATTACCGAAAAACCATCTCAT
Source organism: uncultured Desulfovibrionaceae bacterium (assembly GCA_964371955.1). Lineage (GTDB taxonomy): Bacteria > Desulfobacterota > Desulfovibrionia > Desulfovibrionales > Desulfovibrionaceae > CAYJAZ01. The sequence goes on from CAYJPB010000068.1 coordinate 882, forward strand.
CGCGCATATGAGTGAAGGTCAACGCTCTCAAGTTGTGCTTGGGCTTACTTTGGCACAAGATCCCGATCTTCTTATCTTGGATGACTATTCAATGGGTTTAGATGCGGGGTATCGTCGTTTATTTGTTGACTATCTTTGCGAACAATTGCGTGACGGTGAGCATACTATCATTATCACTTCGCACGTTATTCAAGATATGGAAAGATTTGTTGATGATGCCGTGTTTATGCGTAGAGATAAGTTGGCGCACCAGACTTCATTATCTGAATTTACAACAAATTTCACGTGCTATAGAATAGATAAGCCACAAAATATCGAAGAATTGAAAAAGAAGCTCAAATCTATTCCCGATGATTATTTGGTGAATGTGGAATGGCATAAAGATTTTGTTGAGCTATTCTTCTATTGCGATTGTGATACAAAAAATACAATCATTGCCGACAGTGATTTTGCTTCATTAAATATCGAACAAAGACCACTAAATATGGAAGATGCATTTATCGGCTTCACGGGGAGGTATTGATATGCGGTTCACTTCGGCTTTATACGCAGTCTTTTTTAAAGAAAGCATCAAAACGCGCAAGATGATGTTAGCTTTATTATTGGCAAACTTTATTTTTATGGTGTGGAACTTTATTTCGATTCGTCGCTTATTTATGATGGATCACTCTGAAGTTGTGTGGTATCGCACAATAAATTTGGGGCAAATTCCATACAGTAATCTGATGTATATTCCACTTCTCACAGCGCTTGTTTTTTGTATATATCAATTTTTGCAAGAAATGCGTGACGGACGCATACGCATTGCCTTGCACGCGCCTTGCGATTCCGCTCTTATGGTACTTTTGCATGCGCTATACGGTGTATGCTTCTTGATTGTGTTATACTGTTTTGATGCGCTTATTCTCTATCTGAGCTTGGTAAATTTCTATACTTATGAGGTGGGTATTTCTTCATTAATAACAACTTTACCTTGGTTTATTGCAGGGATTTACGGCTATTTGGGAGGAGCATTTGTTTTGCTTGAACCACAAATAAAACGCAGAATTTTAGCGGCTATTGTGTGCCTTGGCTTATGTATTCCGCTGTATCTCTATACCAATGCAGGCTTTTATGTAGATATGTTACCTTTATTTATTTTGTTGATTCCTGTCATGTTTTATTCCTTAGCTCTTTCGGCGGACGATTATAGAAATAGGTGGGTGGCATAATATGAAAATACGTATAGCAAGTCTTTGCATGTATATTATAAGTATATTCTTTTTTTCATGGGCATTGCCTATGTTTTACGATGTGCTTTTCACAAAAAACGTTGAAAAAACGAATATGTTTTACAGTCCTGTCGATAATAATATGGTGTATACCGAGCAAATATTATTACGTGACGAACAGGCTGAAGCAATGTCTGAAACTCATCATTCCGATGTTGTCTATAAAAACGAAAACGGCGATTACTTCACAAAAGATGAATTTGAAGCGAAAATTCCCTTTATTTATTTCAGAAATATGGAACTTCGCGGACTCTTGCCTATGGAATTGTACGGCATAAGCTTTGATAGGGCGAGCATAGAAGCAGAGCGTCGCGTGCTTGAAATGCCCGCACGTACTCTTGACGAAAATATCTATATCGAACAAATCTATCCTCTATTGGAAGCAAACCCCGGTCAAGTCGCTCTCACATTACCGGCGGACAGAATCCGCCTCAGTAGTGATAGACTTGAAGTTGTAGACAGCGATTTAAATCAAGTCGATCCCCTACGTACAGAAGAATATACGCAAGCACTTCTTGAAATGGGTTTTGCATTTCCCGCACAAGGGCTTTGGGGAAATTTCAACACATTCAAGCCTTACGAGTCGGGCGTGTTTATTCTTGACAGCAACGGAAAAACCTTCCATTTATTGCGTGAAAATGATGTGCCTATCGCTTCTGTGACAACATGGAGTGAAGATATTGTTCCGCACAGAATTATTCTTTCCGAAGCGGCAGACAGAAAATATCTCGGTTTATTACTTGATACACAGAGCCGTATGTATCTGCTGCACCAAGATGGTTTTGCGCTTACCCATATCCCTACCCCTGAATTTATTGCAGGAACGATGGATTTCAAACTTCTTATGGATCCGCTCTTTATCACCGCAGTCTATTCAGACAGCACATATATCCATGCAGTTGCTTTTGAAAATGCCGAGGTATTGGGCGCGGAATTGACTCCTATTCATAGCTACACGCATGAGATGAGTCAAAGTCAAACCACAATGACCTCTACTATAGCCGACATTATCTTCCCATTTAGTATTGAACTTTTTGATTTTCACATGACAAAAGGGAGATTTCAGGTAATAATCAGTCCGCATTATATGTATTATGGATTGTTACTCGGCTTGTTGCTTGCTCTTGTGTACTGTTTCAGATTTGTGGGGCAACGTAAGGAGCACATGACTTCATTCTATCTTCAATGTGCTTCCATTGTGGTTTTCGGAATATATGTATTTATTCCGCTCTTATTGATGGAACAGTATAAAGATAGAAATTCCGCGTAATACTTACAGTACCCTACCAACATAAAAAAGCCGATATATTTTATACATATCGGCTTACATTTTTATACAGATGTCAGTTGGAAATAGTCTAGTCGTGGGGTTCAATCAAAAAGACTACAGGTCTGTATCCGTCTGTGCATGTAACAACTTGTGCTTTTCCGCCTAAACCGCCACATTCGGCATTTTGTCTTACCAATAAGATGTCTTTAAAGATATCAGACCATGCCCAAGTGCAAAAGCCATCGGGTACTTTTCTGCCATCGGTGTAAAATACTTGATTCTCTTCAAATTTATTGCAAATAACAACGGGTTTATCTGAATACTGTTGAATTATATCGTCAAATATCAATTTCCTCAAGACTGTAATTTTTACGCCTTTTGCCATAGTTTTCTCCATTTTTTATAATACATGAAGCACAAAAAATTTCATGCTTCTTTGAGTGTTTTGAGTTGGTCAATTAAGGTTTATTCCGCCGTCCAATTAGCTGTTGCAACAATATTTGCACCTGTATTACACACATCGTTCAAAATAATATCGTAACATTCTACAGGCTTGCTGAGTACAACTTTATTCACTTCTTTCATAATGTCCATCTGCAAAGTTTTAGGCACGGGTTTATCTGTTCTTACTGCAACCAAAGGAGTTTTTAAACTGTTTGTTTTCACGGTAGTTGTAAGAATACGAACAGGTAAAAGAAATTCATTTTTACCGTATTCTTCACCGCGCTTACATGTGAAACCGCTGATAGATGTTACTTCATCAGCATTTCCCTCTACTTGCAATAAGCAGCCCATAGGGCAAACTGTACAAATAATTTCCTTTTTCATGCTATTCGCCTCCAACTATTTCGACTTCAACTGATGTTCCTGAAATGTTGCTTGTTTTGATTGTGATGTTTTCCATTTCGCCCGGATTGACAAGACGTGCTTTTTTCTTCGCTATAATTTCATTATTTGATTTCACCTGTAAAACAACACTTTTTTGTGGTTGCAATACACGGAAGAAAAAGGTTACTTCTTCATCTTCTCCGCTCACATCAACACATGAGGGACACAAGTAACGTACATTATTTCCGGGAATAGCGTTAACTTTCTTCACACATGCAGGCAATGTGCCTTGTGCGAATTGGGCGGCAAACTTTCCTGCTTTTGAACTTTCTGCGCTTACATTATCAACCAAGTCATTCACATGCACAACATTACCGCATGCAAAAACATTTTCAATGGAAGTTTGCATATATTGATTTGTAAGCGGGCCATTTGTGACAGCTGACATTTCTATGCCAAGACCTCTGCTCAATTCATTTTCGGGTATCAGCCCGACGGAAAGCAATAAGGTGTCACAGGCAATAAATCTTTCTGTTTCGAGTATGGGCTTTTTCTTATCGTCAACTTGCGCAATTTTTACGCCTTCCACTCTTTTTGTTCCCACGATTTCTGTGATTGTATGCGCTAAATAGAGAGGAATTTCAAAATCATCCAAACATTGAACTTTGTTTCGTGTAAGCCCTGCCAAAAAGTCCATAATTTCAACTACAGCAAGAACATTTGCTCCTTCCAAAGTCATTCTTCTAGCCATAATCATGCCGATATCACCGGAACCTAAAATGACAACATCTTTTCCGACCATTGTATTTTGGCGGTTTACCAAGCGTTGAGCGGCTCCAGCTGTATATACGCCTGCGGGGCGACTACCGGGAATCATGATACTTGAACGAGTTCTTTCACGGCAACCCATGGAAAGTATGATGCTTTTATATTTTACCAATGTTAAGCCGTGCTCTTTGCTTACGCATATTAAAGAAGAGTTTTCGCTGTCAATTTCAAGCACCATGGAATTCATCAAAAAGTCAACACCAAGTTCTTTGGCTTCTTTAGCAAATTTACCGGCAAATTCCGGGCCTGTAAGCTCTTCATTGAAGAGTTTGAGCCCAAATCCGGGATGTATGCATTGTTGTAAAATACCACCCAAACTTTCGTCTCGTTCTATAACAAGAACTTTGGAATTGCTTTCTTTTTTTGCGGAAACTGCGGCAGAAAGGCCTGCCGGACCGGCACCGATAATTGCTACGTCACAATTTAATTCATACATTATCTGTGGTCTCCCTTCCATTATTTAGTTTTTCCGGTTACCATATAGGAACCAACAAGATTTTTTTCAACACTTTCTATCGGAATATTCAATTCTCTGGAAAGAATTTCAATCACTTTGGGACCACAGAAACCGCCTTGACAACGTCCCATACCGGCTCTTACACGTCTTTTTACACCGTCTACAGTGGTTGCACCCAATGGGCGTTTGATTGCTGCAACAATTTCGCCTTCGGTGATAGATTCACAACGGCAAACAATGTTTCCGTATAAAGGGTTTTCTTTGATAATTTCAGCTTTTTCTTCAAGATTCATTTCATGGAAGCAAGGAATACCTTTGCGTGTGTTCACAAAATCATCTTTTTTCTTCATACTGAAACCTGTTTCAAGTATTTTTTGGGCTATATAAGTTCCCATTGCCAAAGAAAGTGTCAAGCCTGTAGAGCGCACTCCCGATAGGTTGATATAGCCTTTCAAGTCATCATAAAAATCAACATGCAAACCTTCAGGAACACGGTTTGGTCTTAAACCGCTGTATTGCGTAATGGAATCTCTGATATTCACATTTGGAATCATATTTTTTACATCGGCAAAAATGCTTTCCAAACCTTCGCTGGTAATGCCTGTATTTGTTTTATCCGGCAAATCTTCCGCGGTAGGCCCGACAAGCATATTCCCGTGTATTGTCGGACACATAAGCTTGCCTTTCGTGATTTTTGTAGGTATGGGAAGCACAATATTTTGTACTTTGCATGAAGTATTTTTGTCTAAAATATAGAATTGTCCTCTTCTTGGAACAACTTTATATTCTGCTTTACCTACCATTGCGGCAATTTCATCACAATAAAGCGCGGCTGCATTAATAACAATCTTTGTTTCAATTTCGCCTTTATCTGTAATAACTTTGGTGACTTGGTCATTTTCAACTATAATATCAACTACTTTAGTGCGAGTCAGGAATGTAGTGCCGTTTTCGTGAGCATTTTCAGCCAAGGCTTGCACATAGATAAAGGGGTCGATAATATTTTCACGCGGAATGTGCAAACCGCCCAAAACATTTGGGTTGAGGTTTGGTTCTTTTTCCAAAATTTGTTCTTTGGAAAGATATTCCACATCATACACTCGGTTATCAAAAGCTTTTTTCTTGATTTCTGCCAATTTCTCAAATTGTTCTTCTGTGAAAGCAGGCAAAATTGCACCGAGTTTTTTATAGGGGATATCAAGCTCTTCCGTTACTTTATCAAACATGGGGTTTGCGGCAACAACAAGTTGTGATTCAAGCGTTCCGGGGCTTGCATCATAACCGGTGTGAATAATTGCGCTGTTTGACTTTGAAGCGTCTCCGCCGATATCGTCTCGCATTTCGACGACTGTTACCTTTACATCGTATTTACTGAGTTCTCGTGCGATTGCACAACCGACAGCACCTGCACCGATGACGACTATATCCGTTTTTTCCATTTTTACTTCCCATTATTTTTTCAGAGATTTCTGCAAATCCAGTTATGTGAGGTGGATTGTTTTATGCAAAGCGAAAGCATTTCTGCAGAAATCTCCGGTATAGGTTATGATGAATTTATAACCTAATTTTCTTCCCAGCTCTTTGAGCGTTCAACAGCTCTGTGCCAATCGTGGAGCAAGCGCTCTCTGGTTTCTGCATCCATTTTTGGTTCATAGCGTTTATGAAGCTTCCAGATTTTTGTCAAATCGGTTAAGTTTTCAAACTCGCCGATGCCGTATGCTGCCAAGAAAGCCGCACCGAAAGCGGTTGTGTCTGTAATAACAGGAACATCAACCGGTATGCCGAGGATATCTGCTTGGAATTGCATTAAAAATTCGTTTTCGACAGCGCCACCGTCAACACGCATTACCTTAACGTCAATTCCTGAATCTTTTATCATAACATCTAAATTATCTTTTACTTGGTAAGCAATACTTTCCAAGGTTGCACGCGCAATATGTTCTTTTGTTGTGCCACCTGTAATGCCGACAATTGTACCTCTTGCGTATTGATCCCAGTGAGGTGCGGCAAGCCCTGCAAAAGCGGGAACAAAATACACACCGCCCGTGTCTTCAACGCTTGCTGCCATTTCTTCTGTTTCTCCGGCAGTTTTGATGATTTGTAATTTATCTCTGAGCCATTGCACAGCCGCACCGGAAATGTAGATACCGCCGTCTAATGCATAGGTCATTTTTCCGCTATTCAAGCCCCAACCAACGGTTGTCAAAAGCCCGTTTTCGGAATACACAGGCTTATCACCTGTATTCATAAGCATAAAACAGCCTGTTCCGTATGTTGTTTTGATTTCGCCTTCATTGAAGCAAGCTTGCCCAAAGAGTGCTGCTTGTTGATCGACAACAGATGCGGAAATGGGAATATTAGCGCCAAAGAAGCTGAGAGGATCTGTTTTGCCGTATAGTTCGGCAGTGTCACGAATTTCAGGAAGAATTTCTCTGGGCACGCCGATAATATCTAAGATTTCTTGATCCCACACGCCTTTGTGCATGTCAAAAAGCATAGTTCTTGAAGCGGTGGATTGATCTGTCACAAATACTTGACCGTGAGTGAGTTTCCATATCATCCAAGTATCTAAAGTTCCGGCACAAATTTTGCCTTGTGCGATTTTTTCTTTCACACCGTCAACATTATCTATAACCCACTTGATTTTTGTTGCGCTGAAATAAGCATCAACAATCAAGCCTGTTCTTTCACGAATCATATCGCCATGCTTTTCGGCAATGGCATCGGCTTCACGTGCGGTTCTTTTATCTTGCCACACAATAGCGTTATATACGGGTAAACCGGTTGTTTTATCCCACACAATAACGGTTTCGCCTTGGTTATCAAGCCCTAAGCAGACAACATCTTCAATATCTACTTTTGCTTCTTCCAAAGCCATTTCAACACTGTCTAAGATTGTTTGCCAAATTTCTAAACCGTCATGCTCAACCCAGCCTTGTTGTGGGTATATTTGTGTGAGTTCTTTATAGCCTCTGGAAAGTTGATTCCAGTTTTCGTCAAAAAGTAAAACAGTTGTTCCTGTTGTTCCTTGGTCGATTCCCAAATAATACTTAGCCATTATTATTCTCCTTCAGCAACGGGTTTAATTTCTTCTTTCATATTCTTTGTCATGAAAAGAGCGGCGATAACTGCAAAAACACCTGCCAAAATTTTACCGATAACCACAGGAGTGATCATTTCAGGGCTTACAGCAGCTGTAAAACCGAGGTGATCGCCAAGTGCCGCTGTTGCGGGTACAAGCCATGCAGTATTGATGATGATGCCTCTTTTGGTCATGTTTTTCATCATTGTGTATACAGGAACAGAGTTAGCTAAAGTGAAAACAAGACCTGCGGCACTTGTTGCATCTAAGCCAAGTTTTCTGCCAACGGCATTAAAGGGTTTATCCAAAACTTTCATAAGAATGGTAAGAATAGGGAATGTTCCGAGCAATACAATGGCGATACCTGAAACAGCAAGCATACCGTCCATAATAGGAGCCATGCCGGGAATCAATACAACGCCTGTGATGTGTTGGAAAGCAGCGGCGGCTAAGCCCACATAAATAACAATGGTGATGAATTTGCCGAATACGATACAGCCTTTAATCATCTGTTGCGGAATAAATTTCAAGCCTAATACCAATAAAACTGAAAAAAGTAATACGGGAATGGTATTCATCAACACAAGTCCTAAATCAAAACCTGCAATCATACCACCGAAAATTACACCTAAGGGAATTGTGGTAAGACCAATCAAAAGACCGTTTGAAAAATATTGCTGATCTTCTTTTTCGATGAGACTTAAACCTACAGGAATTGAGAAAACTAAGGTACATCCAAGCATAGAAGCAGCTACAGCACCTGATAAAAGTCCTGCTTGCTCATTTATGGCAAGTTCTGTTGCCAATGCAAAACCGCCCATATCATTCGCAATCAAAGAACCGAACATGGCAGGATCTGCTCCCATCATTGTAAAGAAAGGAATAACTACAGGACCAAGCACCGTTGAAATAACAGGCGCAAGACACACAATACCTACCATACCGAGCGCCAAAGCACCCATCGCTTGAAAACCTTCGTCAAATTTTTCACCCAAACCAAATTTATTTCCAAAAATTTTGTCTGCGGCTCCAATTAATAAACCAATAGCCATAACCCATAAGATAATTCTATCGAACGACATGAAACGCTCCTTTTAAAAAACAAATGCACAAAACACATAGATGAAAGCTATGTTCTGCGTGTTAATAAAAAGCTTAACCCGATCTGAATAACATCTCTAAAACTCTTTTATTCAGTCTTGTTCAAGCTGTCCCCCACTTATTACCGTTAGCAATGGTATGCATACTTTTTTATTGCGTTTATTGACATTATCATCACACTAATGCTTCGTCAACACATTTTTTCTGCGATGTTTTTACTTTACGCGAAATTTTTGTGTGTTTTTGTAGATATCGCACATAAATTATGTGGGATTTAAATAGGAGAAGACATCGCATGCGGATGTCTTCTCAGTTACGTTCTACTTTTATGTGAAAAAGCAGTTATGCTATAACAATTTTTACACCTAACTCTTTGATTCTTCGGATAATTGTTGTATCTGCCCCTTCGTCAGTAATCAGCATATCGAGTGAGGATATATTACAGATATGGTTCATTGCTCTTGTGCCGAACTTGCTGTAGTCCGTCAGCGCGATTACTTGCTTTGCTCTTTCAATGGCAACTCGGCGTAAGTTACTTTCAATAATATGAAAATCTTCTATTCCGTGCTCAACGCTTATTGCCCCTACACCCAAAAAAAGTTTATCGACATAAAATAATTTCATTGTGTCTTCTGTGACAAAACCGGATGTTGAAGAATCACCTGTACGCAACTGTCCTCCAAGCAAAATCACTTGAATATTTGGCTTTTCTACAAGTTCTAAAGCGATTGGGATTGAGTTTGTGATGACCGTAAGTTGTTTTACTTCATCTATTGTTTTTGCAAATTCCAGCAATGTTGTGCCGATATCAATAAAAATTGTTTCACCGTCTTTCAAGTAATCAGTTGCTTTTTTTGCAATTTTTTGCTTTTGAATGAAATTGCTTGTCTTTCTTTTTCCATAATATGGTTCAAGTTGAGCCATTTCTTTAAGCACAGCACCGCCGTATACTCTTGTGGCATGTCCTTGTTTTTCTAAAAGCTCTAAATCACGGCGTATGGTTTCCATCGAAACTTCATACAATTCCGCTAAGTTATGCGCTTTGACCCTACCTTCGGTATGGAGTTGGTTTAATATATCTTTCACTCTTTTCTTCATAAATTGCCTCCTGTGGAGATTTAGCAGATATACACACAAATTATTTTTAAACACAAATTTTTTCGATGTCTAACCAATAATTTTTATCTATTATATATTTTTTTATGTATTAGGTGTTAAACCAGTTAGTTAGGTCATGTTTGTTAAAAGTGTCGAATTGTTTCGAACTTGTTTTTGATAAGTTGTTGAAAGTATACATATAGTGTATGTGAGAGTAGAAAACTATGGAAAATACTGTAGATAGTATCGTCAAAATCGCCTTTTCGCCTCTCTCGTCGTCAGATTTCAAATGCTTTTCAGTCATTTATGTTTTTAATAAACTCCTTCAAAGCCTTTTCATCTTCCTTGATAGAAGCCGAAAAATCATATTTTGACGACACTATCTAAGAGTAGTTTGTAGAATAGAGTTTCAGAAATGTCAAATTTTTTGCAATCAAATTGCTTTACAGGTAAAACATGCTAAAAGCAGGGCAAACGCAAGAAAAAAATGGTAAGAAATTCGAGAGGGGGAAAACCCGCCTTGAAAGGCTAGGTTTTCCCCCTCTCGAGCTCT
>CAYJPB010000069.1:0-7117 GCA_964371955.1 uncultured Desulfovibrionaceae bacterium
TTGTTTTTTCGTGTTCTACTATTGCGATAAAATTGTTTTCCTTTGATGGGATTTGGATAATGCTAAAATTACTCATTTTATGAATCCTTTATACTTTTAGAGGTTTATGTTACTCATACCATAGCAATCAGTGTTGAAATAGGTCGCTGTGGGTAATGCATAATATATACAAGATATTGTAATAAAATATAATTTTGAGATAAAAGAAAAGCCCGTTCCTCTTTTCAGGGGAATGGGCATAAAATACATGACGTTTTCTGTGGTTTATATCTTTTTATATCGATAAAATTTATTTCTTGATAGTTTTCAAAAACTCACTCGGGTTTAGAATGAAAGGGCTTTGCGGAAAATGCTTTAGATTGCCTGTTATAAGATAGGCGTTTTCGTTTCTCGCTTCTAAAAAGACTTCATAAAAAGGTAAATCGTTCATATCAGGCAAAGTTTCTTTACAAGGAGAAGCTTGAATTTTTGTTCCAAGGCTTTGAATTGTGTCAAGAAAAGTATCTACTAACCTTTCGGAAAAATTGAACTTCTCTCTTCTTAGCACTTCATGGTATTCGTCTAAAATTTCATCATTGAACAGTGGAATTATCTCACTATCAAAGATTTTCTCAACAAGGATAACCGTCGGCGAATCACTACGTTTTGCAATCAGAGATGACACTAAAACATTTGTATCGATAACAGCTTTATACTCCGGCATCAGCCTCTTTCCTTACGCACAAGTTTAACCTCTTGATTGATTTCTTCCAAAGTCAAGCCATCGAGTCCATTTTCTTTCGCCTCTTGTCTTAGTGCAAGAAAAGCATCTTTACCTGCTTGAGTATTTGTTGATTTTTCATGTATGGCAATTTCAAAGGGAATTCGTTTTTCGCGCACTACTGCACGTGCAAAAATGTTGAAAGCTGTAGTTGCGTTCATTCCAAAATGTGTACATAGCTCATCAAAATCCTTTTTCAAAGCCTTATCCATGCGTATACTAAAAGTTGCTTGTGACATAAATCAGCCTCCTTTTCACTCTTATTATAAGTTTTTTGCTCAATATGTCAATGAAAAATGTTACATTTGGTTCGATTTTATATAATATTGAACCTATCATCACGAAATTTACTTACATTCAGCACGAGCCAATTCATTCCAATTGTTGATATACCCTTGAGATTTATGCTCTTGCTTCATCTGCCAAAGCGCGTCTGTCTTTCCTTCCGAGCCAAAGTAAAGACTTCTTCTGCCCAGTTTCTTGTTCACTTTGTCAATAACATCCATAAGCGATTGAGATTTATTGCGTTCTTCTATGATTTCTTCTGTGTCGAATAAACTGCCTTGGGCTTTGCCTTTGGACAATCCAAAGAGAAGCACACCGCCTTTTGCGTAGGCATAGTCGGGCTTATAGATGGCTTCTAATCCTTGTTTTACAGCCGCAAGAAAGGTTCTTGTGTCGTTTGTGGGTTCTTTGAAATCGAATTGTACAGAGGGCGCATAATACTCATTTGTGGAACTTGTTTTTGCAAACCTTGATGTTTGAATAAATACTTGTATTCCGAGAGCATACAGATGTTCTTTTCTCAAGCGTTCGGCGGCACGGACGGCATAGCTTGAAAGAGCTTCGTGTAAGTCACTTTTGGCGGTGATTCTTCTTGAAAAAGAGCGTGAAGACATAATGCTCTTTCTTTGGCTGTTAGTCTCATCATCGTGCACAATACTTTCGCTTGTGGTTGCGACAATTCCACGCAGTTCAAGCACAGTATTCCAACCCGTGACGGTAAGGTTTTTACGAATCCACACATCGTCAGCTTGGCTCAATTCCAAAGCATTTCTTATGCCGTGTTCATTGAGCTTTTTAGCGGATTTTCTGCCTATGCCCCACACTTCATTCGCGGGAATATCTTCTAAATAACTCGGAAAATTCTTGTCGTTCACGTCGAGATAAAATATTCCGTTTTGCTTTTTTGCAAGAAAATTAGCAAGCTTTGCAAGCGTTCTCGTTGATGAAAAGCCGATGGATACTTGAATTCACGTCCATTGCAGTGTCTTGTTTCGCAAGTCAATGCCATAGTCTTTCATGTTGTAAATGAGTGCAGTATCGAGAATGAGAAATGCTTCATCTATTGAATATTGTTCAATTTCCTTACAATTGTCAGCAAGGATAGACATGATACGGTTTGAAATATCACCGTATAAAGCGTAGTTCGATGAAAACACGGCAACATTATGCTTTTCGAGTAGACTTTTTACTTTGAAATACGGCTCTGCCATGCCAATTCCCAATGTCTTGGCTTCTTTTGAGCGCGCGACTATACAGCCGTCGTTATTGGATAAAACAACGATAGGACGATTGTTCAAGTCAGGGCGAAAAATCCTCTCGCAAGAAGCATAAAAATTATTCGCATCGACAAGAGCGTGTATCTGTGCAGGTTTATTCATTATTTTGACTTATAGCAGAGAATGAATAACGGTTGTCACAACACCCCAAATATGAACGTATTCGTGGTTTGTGATGTCTATAAGCGGATAATCTGGGTTTTCGGGAGCAAGAAATGTTTGCGCATTTTTTCTGATAAGGCGTTTCACCGTGAGTTCGCCGTCGATTGCGGCAATAACAATGCGATTATGCGAAGCTTCATAGGAACGGTCGACAATAAGCAAGTCACCGTCGTTTATTGAAGCGTTTATCATCGAATCACCATGCGCACGCAAAAAGAAAGTTGCGGCTTCGTTGCGAATAAGGTATTCATGCAAGTCAAGTTTACGTTCGACATAATCCTCAGCAGGAGAGGGGAAACCTGCATTTACAGGAGAGAGATATAAAGGAATTTTAGCTCTTTGCGGTTGAGTGGATGAAGCAATGCCGACAAATTCCAAATGTGGTGAAAGTTTTGTGTTTTCCATAAATCAAATGTACGCATTTCAACTTTATCTGTCAAATGATTTTGAAGATTTGAGCAATCAGGACTATTACCCACAAGACTAAGAAATGAGGGCTTTTCAACAAGAAAAAGCCCCTATATTCAACATCAAAAAAGGCTTGAATAAAAGAACGTTATTTCTTCGGTATTCTTGTTCCTTTTACAAGCCATGAACCTTTTGCCTGATTATCTTTCCCCCTTTCTTTAGCGATGTAGCTCGCCTGATAAAAGCATTGTTTTCTCTTTTCTTCAAAGTCTTCTTTATTACGATCTATAATAATGCCGTTCTTACCTTGTTTATCGCAATGGTCAACTAAGCCTTTAGCATCTGTGCCAATAGCCTGTCCCCATTGTATTTCTATTTCTTTCAAAAGCCCATACGGACTTTGCTTTGCATTTCCATTGACCAGTAATATTCCATGCGTATGAGAATGAATACTGTTATGCTGTTCTGTTACAGTTATGAGCCTTGGGTCGACCTTATGTCCACCGGTACACTTTTCTCGTTTGAGCTTACGCTGTAAATTGTAATTGAAATCTTGCAGATGTTGACTATTAGGCTCAATTCTTTCACCGTCAGGGTAATGGAGATCAAATCTGAGTTGCATTACTTTTGTATGTTTGCTTATCATATCGTCGCTGTGGGCTTGAACTTTATCAAGAATAGATGTCAAACAAGCCTGTCCTTTGTCTTTATCTGTGTTGATAGGCAATCCATTGTGCATGTCTTCCGTAGTTGTTTGTTTTGTATTTTTATCTGGCTTTCTCTTCATGACAAACTCCTTTGTATGTAGATGGTTATAATCAAAGACAGCGATACCTGTAATGTCGCTGTCGTGCCTATCACTTCTTTATGTCGCATTATGTGCTTGTTGATTTATTTATGAACAATACCCCCCTCTATGATTTATAGTGCTATGACGAGTTATCTTAGTGATGTTCTTTATGGTATTACCATATACCTAGAAGACACGCATATCCAAAAGTACGATATTCCCCTATCATGAAAGCTTCGGTGAGTCGATAAGGCAAATGTTTTTGTACTATACTATAGTGGCGGAAAAGTTTGATATGCTATGAGAGCATTTATATCACCATACGAAGTTTATATTGACGAATCCCATTAACCAATGAGAGATGTAATTTTTCATTTAATTTTTGGAAATACCCGCTACAAAATAATATGTAGCGGGTATTTCTTCAAAATTTGAGAAATTTTAGCACCAAATAGGCATATCCTCATAGCCTTTAATTCTAGGGTGCATGGCAACTATATTACTTTTGCCTCCGGCATTGAACACTGCTACATACCCATACAGCTTGAGAATTTTCAAGGCGTTGGTCACTTGTTCTGCTGTTCTGTGAACGCGAGCTTGAATAGTACGAGAGTCAATATAGCCATATTTGACAGTGTCAACCTGTAAGTCTATATGCTGTAAGAATTTTAGCACCTTTAGCGCATTTTCATGGGCTTCATAACCGCTGGGGCGTTGTGCAAACTCGATGTGTGGAAGAAGCATACGGCACAGTTCAACAGCCATTTGCATAGAACTGTAACTGATAGGGGTTTCGTGAAAGGAGTCAGTGAACAGAAGATGTATAGCCCATGCGAAACGGACAGCGTAACCATGGAGCTTGCGGAGACATGCGTGAGTGTAAGCGTCCATGCCGTTGACATACCTTTTAATCTCTTCCTCAAAGTTCTTCACGTGCTGATAAGCTTCGGGACTAAGTGTGGCGCTATATTTGGCGTTCCCATCATCGTAATCGTGGTACTTGTGTAAAATTGATAGAATCTTTGCATTGAAGAAGCTACCACTTGTCTGAACCATACCGACTGAACCGATACTGTTTATGCCGTCTATAGTTTCATAATAAGGCAATATACGTGCCGTTGCACCTGTTTCACGAAGGTTTGACTTGGAAAATAGCTTTACGGCGATACTTGGCTGTACAATATTCAGCATCGACAAGGTCGGTGAGCCAAGGGTTATTTCCTTGTGATAGGAAATATATTTGTAGGACTCTTGATTATGCAGTTTGTTGAACAGAGAGGGATCTGACTTGCTATTCAACAGCAAGCCGTTGATCGCGTCTGCCTCGGCGGTAATAACACCGACTTGCTCATTGTTGTTACGTAGATGTCTGAGCAAGCCGCTTTGCGTACAAGAATCTAACAAGATTGAATATTCGTCAATAAGTTCGCTTGTTGATACAACTCCTTCGGCGGCAAGCTTACGAAGAAATTCTGTTTTTTCACTCTTGGATGTTATGGAACTGTATTGTTCTAATTTAGCTTTGATACGCTGTTGTTCCTCATTTTTTAGAAAACTTTTAACAAGACTAAGTCCTGCATTATCCTTGATTACCAGTTGGTTGCGGCTACTTACATATAGATCAAAAGGTGCTCTGACTTTTGCAACAACATTCGATTTGCGAGTACCGGAGTTGCTGAAAATACTTGCCATGATAGAGGTTTGCTCTACCCAATTTTCGTCGCACCTGATAACGATTTTATTAGTGCAAGCAATGGCAACAGCGGTTAGGGCTGAAAGTAAAGCAGTTATAGGTGAAAGGGCTGTACCGTCAATAAGGTACAGTATTTCATCAGGTACGGCAAAAGACAATTCTCGATTAGCGTTCAAAGAAAAATGTGGTGTTGTTGGAAGCTGTTTTTGTGCTAACATACTTTGATAATAAGCAACCCAATTTTTAATACTATCCTCATCATTGTTTTTTTCAAACTCGCGAACGATTCGCTTTGTGGCATTTACTTGACTCATCATTTCTATCGTCAGAGGTTGTTGTATTGAGGCTTGATGTGCCGGAGGATACAGGTATGGCGGGGATGCTGGTTGGCTTTGTTGTTGGAAATTATTTAATTCAAGTGCGCCCCTTCCCTGTGCAAGAGGTGAACTTACTTGTACCGCTTCGATGTCAAAAGTATTTGCTTCAATGCGGTCACTTTCTTCTGCTTCAAGGATTAATTCCTGTATTGCATTTGGACTGTTTAAAAATTCCATGGGGTTATCTCCTTGGGAGTTGTGCTTTATGCACAACCCCCTGTTATAGTTATTTATGCTTTAGAACAGCCTTTTTAAGTGTCAATCGACCGGGAACAATATAAACTTCCATTTCTGCTTCAATATAGTCAATTTTTTCAATGTCTTCTGCCGGAGTTTCGGAGACCACTTCAAAAACGCTTTTCAATTGCTCACCAATAGAGGGGAGGTTTTTCCTTTCAAGCCTATCCATTGAGGTTAAAATCGGTACTGTAGATAAACAAAAATCAGTTCCACCAATAGTTAAAGGGATTGTTCTAGAAGTAAATCCCTGATTCTCAGGCGTATTTGAGATTTCGATTTTCTGATTAAACTCGTCAGAGTGTTTCTTATCGAGACCGTACTTATCTACTAATTTCTGATTCCGTGAAGTGCCGAGTTCTGGAAAAATATCATGCCAACCGTCATAGAGATCCAGATCATCTTCATCAATCATCTGGTCCAATGCAAAAGTGGTAAAATCAATATATTCCACCTTGTTAGTATTCTCTTCAAGTTCAGAAGTTGAATTGTCATTTTTTTCAGGAGCATTAATTAATGGCTTATTGTTTACAGGTTTCATAATTACACCTCTGTGTTTAAGGTTAAGTCTGTTTTATTTATGAGTGTGATGGTAATAGAATTGCCATTTTGCTCAACTTTCACCACTGCATCTTTATTTTCAATTACACCAAAGCCCATGACTTCATATATTTTGCTAACGGTTGTACCTACAGAGACAAGCTCATAACTACTCTCTATTACAGGAAATTTTTTAGTTCGTACTTGTTTGAGTATATGTGCGCTAACAGTAGACTCTTCGCAGTTGCACAATAATGCGATTGCCTTTTCGGGATGTTTTTCCAAGTAAAATTTTTCAATTTTTGCATGTAACTCACGCGTTTGATCGGCAGTTCTCTTTTTCCGTTTTGTTGAATCTGTAAGCGTTTCAGTTGCTTCAATATCATAATTTGTTGCTATAGATTTATCTACAAACATAACGTTATCTCTTCTTTTGCCGAGGGAGTTTGAAGACTCCCTCGGGTTGTGGTTTGTAATTGCAATAACCATGCGGCTATTGCGCCTTTCAATCAAGGCTCGCCTCAATCTTTGTCTCCCCATCTCTCAGGCGAGGGAGGTCGGTAAAAAAAAACCGCCTTTGCCTTTCAT
>CAYJPB010000069.1:7127-11314 GCA_964371955.1 uncultured Desulfovibrionaceae bacterium
ATATGCAGAAATTAATCTGGCTTTAAGTGAGGTTTTGGTCCTTCTGCCCATGTAAAACATTACATGATGTCGCTCCTATTTTGCAGCCACGCAATGAAATCATCGCGAAGATAGTTTATGTGTTTGCCGATTTTTACCTTTACTGATGGTCCCATGCCCTGTGAATCAAGATTAGCCATCACCTTGGCATTCAGCAGACCACCCGTAAGCTCCTCCACGCGCCTTCTTGGGAATGTAATAGGCATTGATTGCCGCATCTGATTCCAGAAATTTAAGTCGTCCATCTCGAACTCCTTGTAATTGAATTGTCGATTTTTTCCCTTCGACAATTTATATATATCCATTTCCCTTTTGCTTTGCAAGAGGTTTTTTTTGTAAAATCAGCATGTTAGGATAAATTCTGGAGAAAAACTATAAGACATATTGAATCCAAGCCCAACTTCCGTACTAAGTTAAAGGGAAAAAAAAGGGAAAAAACTTTAACGTGTATTTCACACTTCTTTATTCGACTTGGTGATATTTAAAAAAAAGAATTAAAAACATATCCCTCTGCACTCGCAGTGCAGAGGGATATCAGCTATAAACACCCAATTATAAATTACTTCAAAATTATTCTTGATTTATTTGTGGTTTATTTTCCCTATCGTATCGATCTAGTTGTATAAGCCTTTTTGCTATATTGCTTACTATGTCGTCAAATGAAAGTGAGGAATCAATTGGTTCATTGTATTCTCTAAAATATCTCCCCACCTCATCATCAGTAGAACCTTCTAGGCCTGTAATATACGCATCCGGCGTTCCAGCCTCGCTGCCAACAAAAAGAGTTGCCCAAACATAAAGCTTTTCATATACACCCTTATTTCTGATTAATCCTACTTGATGTATAGACGTACCCCAATTTTTATCCCATTCCCACCGTTGAGGCAAGTAGCAATATGTGCAGATACCTTTTTCTTGCCAATCGGCAATCACCGCATTCACAAAAACCTCGTTTCCAAGCTCTCTTACAAGTTTTTCTTTCAATGCCTCACGTAATTGGAGTAAAAAGTCATTTTCTACTTTCTTCTTCAACTCTTGCAGTTCATTGATTTGTGTTAAATTATCAAAAATAAAATCTGTTGTTTCAGATGACACCTGTGGTTGATACATAACTCCCTCCAAATGAAGTATAAATTCTCTCAATAAAACAGTCCATTTTGTAAGTGGGTGAGAAATAGAATAGTCGGCAAGACTACTTTTCATCTTCTCAATTAAATCTCGATAGCTTACTCGATTCCATTCGCCTCTTTTTTCTTTTGCAGTTGAAGGTGAAAGAAGAATAAAGCATATATTTTCTTTTGGTACCTTTTTGTTATCTACATAATCGTTAGCCCACTCCTCATATTCCTCAAAAGGATTACTTTCATGGTGGAATACTTTATTTTCAAGGACGATTAGCCAGTCATTTCCGTCAAGAATCAAATCAATCCTTTTACCCGTTCGAGTAAATCTTTCACGCAAAACTGTGCAGTTATATCCAATATTTTTCTTTGACTCTTCGGGAAGGCACTCTACCAAAGCCCCAAGTACAAGTGAACCTAAGCCATGCGCAGCATTTGTGTCACAAAAGAATGCCAAAATATCGGTAATTGGGTTTTCATAATGCCCTCTGCCTCCAACGCTGAAAATATCAACTTCACGTTCGGGCAAGGAATACATTTTCGCTTTTCTAAGCAAATCTTTAAATTTTGATAATTCTTCAGACATTTCAAATCCTCCCTTTATTTTTACTGCATAATAATTTTAAAAGAAGCGCATGTCAAAACGCTTTCTTTAATTAATATATTATTTTTCAAGAATGTTTTACCGCCAAAGCGCAAAGGAATTGATAGCGTTTTATGAATACTCTAATTTTATATTATTTACTTCAAAAAGTCCTCAAGCCCTTGTGCCGCAACCCTTAGCGTGTCCGGCGAAAGATGGCTGTACCTTTGGGTCATTTCTAATGTGCTGTGCCCCATCAGCTCGGCAACAGTATAAATTGGCGTACCATTTTGAACAAGCCAAGAGGCGAAGGTATGTCTAAGAGAGTGAAAAACAACTTTCTGCCTCGCATCACTTATAAGCACGGGAATCTTATTACCATCATCGCCTTCAACAAATTCACCCGTATCATTCAAACCAATAGCGTCAGCCGTTCTTTGAAATGTATCAGACACCCATCTTCTTTGCTTTCCGCCTTTTGCAGGAAAGACTAAATCCGTTTTTGCTTGCTCTTTTCTTCGTGAAAGCAACATTTCCTTTACTTCATTTATAATAATAGCGTGTCTATTCTTTCCGCTTTTGGGGTCACGAATAAGAATGGTATTCGTATCAAGGTTCACATCACCCCATGTGAGTGCATGAATCTCCCCTGCTCTTAAACCGCAAAAAAGAGACAAAAGAGAAATATCATGCATATCTTTGGATCTTCGTGCAAGAGCTTCTAACAAACGTGATGCTTCTTCTTTGGATAAAAAGCGCATACGGCGATTATCTTGCTGAGGCTTTTTAATTTTCCGTGTTGGGCACTCTCCCTCAATTATTCCGTATTGCACAGCTTTTGACCATATTTGTGAAATCAAAGCAAAAACCGTTCGTATTGTCGCTGGAGTTTTTTTCAGAGACTTCATTTTACGCATCAGTTTTTCAAGCATTGGCACATCTAATTTGAATAAAGGAAGTTCACCAAAAGAAGGCTCTATCCATGTTCTATACAGTGTTTTTTCACCGCTTATAGTTGTTTCTTTTTTATAGGATTCTGCATGAGGCAAGTATGTACTTTCCCAAAAGTCATTAAAGGTGATGGATTTATTGTGCGCTTCTTCTTTTTCTTTTGCTTCACGTTCGGCTGTTTCAATATTTTCTTCGCGTAATTCTTTTATGCTTTGAGGACCTTTGCCTTGGCGTATGTTCTCACGTATAATCGAAAGAAGTTGCGATGCCTTTTCTGCTGTAATTCCCTCTGAACTCCAACCCACGCTTTCTTCTTTATCTTTACCATCTAGTTTGTAACGAATTGAAAAGCAGCGGTCGAAGCGTATGCCATGTTTGCGTGTTTTATGCTCACGATATCGCACTCCTAAAAAGCTTGTTTTTTGCCAATTTACAGCCATAAATTTTGACCTCCAAAAGTCATTTCATGCAGACTCATAAGCTCAGATTATCCCGCTCCTATCCCGCGATTTTAGGATAAATAAGATGATGAAAGATGATTTATCATTAAAATAAGAATAGACGCTTATTCGATAAAGTCAAGTATTGAAGCGAAAAACATGATATAAAATTATACAACATGAAAGTTGAAAAATTGCAAGACTTCACCCATGGCATTCAAGAGGCCAAGAGTTCAATTCTCTTCAGCTCCACCAATAAAATCAAGGCTTTACGAGAAATCGTAAAGCCATTTTTGTTTAAGACGAAAAAAAGTCCACCATTTTTCCACCACTTTTTAAAAGACCACCACTTCTTGCTTTTTGATTCACTCAACTCGTCATCTTTTGGTTGTGATAATTTTATGGTTCTCATATATTATTCTTACAGAAACTTATAAGGAGCGCTTACATGAATGAAGGCAAAATTCTTATCGAGAATACCATTGACGAAAACGATGCATTCTATAATTCTGCAAATATTGACCGTTTAAAAAATGCTATCGCTGATATGGAAAAGGATAAAGGGCAGATTCACGAAATCATTGAAGAGTAAGATTTTCTATTTCTTTAATTGTGAGAACTTTTCTTTAAATTCTTCTACAGTTAGCATAGGCTTTGTTAGATGTATTGCTCTATGACAATTTGAGCAAAGAATCGCTAAATCCTCCAACTTTGTATTTTCTTTACCTTGATATTCAGAGATAGGCTTTTTATGATGAGCTTCGCAGAAATCTTTCTTGATTAAGCTTCCATAAATTTCTATAAAATCAAAGCCACATATTTCGCACTCCAACTTACCTGTTTTCTCGCGTGTTTTATCCTTTTTCTCTTTTACTAACTTATAATCGCGCTCTTTTTGTGTATGGGTGACAAGCTTCGCATTACCTTCAATAGCTTCATAATCAACATCGATATAGTTTGTGTGAGCTTTTCGTGTTATTGTTTCTGCTTTTGGTTCGTCTGAATAATTTGCAATATAAGTTAACACATTCTGACGTGTTATTTTGTCTTTTT
>CAYJPB010000070.1:0-11271 GCA_964371955.1 uncultured Desulfovibrionaceae bacterium
TATAGGAAGTTGACAGGAATATGATTCGCTTTCAGCGAGACCAAAGGGGATAATCACCTTTGGAAACCCTAACAATTTTTTTAGTTTATGCAAATACTTTTAGATAAAGCAAGGTACTAGGTGTTCTTATACAAAGAATAAGAATGAAACTACGGCAAAGATTGGTACCAAGATACCCACTGACCAAGCCATATAGCCGAAGAATGAGGGCATTTTCACGCCCTGATCTTGAGCAATTGCGCGTACCATGAAGTTAGGTGCATTACCGATATAAGTAACAGCGCCCATAAACACAGCACCGCCGGATATAGCAGCCAATGTTATCGCTCCTGTTGTCATTAGATACTCAACTCCGCTGATACCGGCAGCAGTAGCGGCATCAAGCGCAGAAGCTTCTGCGGCGGTAAAGAAGACAAGGTAGGTTGGGGCGTTATCAAGGAATGCAGAAAGCGTACCTGTTACCCAGAAGTACATAATATTATTGGGTGAACCGTCAGCATTGGATACCAAGTTTACAACCGAGGCAAGTCCGCCTGCTTCACCTGCTTTGAGGATAGTAAGTGCAGGAACCATACTGAGAAAAATACCAACAAAAAGTTTTGCAACTTCTGCAATAGGTTCCCAGTTAAAGCCATTCAAGCTGCGACATTCTTTTGTTGTGAGTTTAAGTGAAACAGCTGCAATTACAAGTAAGAGGAAGTCTTTGAGCATGTTTTGATAAGCGTAGTCAACATGGTAAATTGTTACAGCCAATGGGTTACCTTCCGCATCAACAGGTTTCCAAGAACCGGACATCAATACACAACCAACAACACAGGCGAGAAGGATAAAGTTTACTTTACCGTCAAAGCCAAGTTTTTCGTCTGAAGTCGTTTCAGGAATGGGTTTGCCTTCTTTTGCGAACAATACTGTATCAATAATATAGTAAAGTGCTAAAAGAACAATACAGATAAGAACCATCGGAGCTAAAAGATTTGTGGTTGTCCAGAAGAAGCTTACGCCTTTCAAGAAGCCGAGGAAAAGAGGTGGATCGCCCAAAGGTGAGAGTGATCCGCCCACGTTGGCGACTAAGAAAATGAAGAATACAATTTGGTGCACACGGAATTTTCTATGCGCATTTGCACGAAGCATTGGGCGAATAAGAAGCATTGCCGCACCGGTTGTACCCATCAAAGAAGCAATTGCCGCACCTATGGCTAAAATAGCTGTGTTTACAATTGGTGTGCCTACCAAAGAACCTTTTAGGCGTATACCACCTGCAACCGTAAATAATGCAAATAAAAGAATAATAAAGGGTATATAGTCAAGCACAAGAATATGCACAACTTCATATACAGTTATTTCCATACCAAAAACAAGGAAGCATGGAATAACAAATGCAAGTCCCCATCCTAATGCGACTTTACCATAATGGTGGTGCCAAAAATGGGGAACAAGAATTGGTCCAAGTGCAATAGATAAAAGCATGCAGACAAAAGGAATAACCCAAATAAGTGACAAGTCACCCGGTAAATGTGCTACATCTGCACTTGCTGCAAATGCGGAAAATGGCATCAGGACAAGCGCAAACAGCGCAAAAAAACACTTTGCAAACAATGATTGCATCAAAAAATCCTCCTAAAAACTATATTAGTTCTTGATTATTTAAAAGAATTTACCCTATTTTTTTTATAAATACAACAAAAAAATGTACCATTAAAAGGAAATTATCTCACAATTTTCTTTATCATCAATACATAACACGCAGAAGAGAGTCGGTTGAGGGTGTAAAGAATATCAGGACGTACTATTTCATTATCTGCAACATAGATTGCATATGCACTTACTTCCGTCATGCGAATTTTTGTGCGTAAGGTATTTATGCGTATACATTCTTTTCCGTGCTCGTATGTAGGAATGATATGATCATGCCCCAAATGCTTGAGCGGGTTATGAGAGTATGCATGGATAGTTTCAGCTGATAATCCATCAATTTCAAATGGTTTAAGAGCGTAATCCATGCATGTTGCCGCCATAACATTTCCTAAGATTGAGCGAATCGATTGCAACCAAAGAATCACATCTTTGTCACTTGTCAAGCTTTGCAAGAAGAGGGTGTGGGCTATGCAATCGTCCAATTCGCCACGGAATTTAATGTGTATGTCGCCTTTAAAGATATTTTCATCGGCGTTTAGAGCTGTATACGATTTTATGGGCGGAATTTCTGAAAAATCCAATTCGGCGCTAATCTTTTTTGAAGCCTTAAGTGGATTTATTTTTTTTAGAGTATCATTTTCTTTGATAAAAATCTTTCCGTTTTCATCTTTATATTTAAGAGAAATATTTTTTTCATTGATTAATTTTTCTTCTTCTTCAGTAAGAATATAATCTAATGGGAGGTATATTTCACCGTCTTTTATAACTTCTTGGTTCAGTATTTTTTTCATTAATTTTCCTCAATAATATCAGATTTCGTTTTCAATTTCTTTTTTTATAGCGGATGTGGCAATTTGCTCCATTATATTGATTTCCAGTTTTGTATCAAGAAAAAGTTCAAGCGCCGCAATACCTTGATGAACCAACATTCCTAAGCCGTTTTGTGTTTTAAAACCAAGCTTTTTAGCACGAATTAAAAGTTCGGTTTCAAACGGTTTATATATCAAATCAAAAACAAGAGCATTTGTATTAAGATTTTCTAAAAAATTGAAAGATTCAAATTGGTTTTGATTATACATACCTAAAGGAGTCGCATTTATAAGAATATCAATATTTTTTGTATTGTTTATGGAATCAAAATCATAATAGTTAAATCTTGTATCGTCTTTATAGCGTTTCGGTTTTCTGCAATATATTGAAACGTCAGCTTTTTTTTCTTTGAGAGCAGAAGCAACAGCTATGGCGGCACCCCCTGCGCCCAAAAGAGCAACATGCGCTTTTACATCGATATCCATGCTTTCCAGCGAGCGAACAAATCCGATGCCGTCAGTATTATAGCCATAAAGTCGAGTATTTTTTCTGACAACGGTGTTCACGGCATATACTTTCTGTGCTTCGTCAGAAACAAAATCAAGGTGCTTGATAATAGCATTTTTCAGCGGCATTGTTACATTAAAACCTGCTAAGCTTTGCGCTTCTTTTGTTTGTATCCATTCACCTAAATTTGCAGAAGAAACGAGAAAGCGTGTATAGTGCGCATCAATTGACAACGATTCTATCATAGCATTATGGAAAATAGGTGAAAGAGAATGGTGAATAGGATCGCCTATAACTGCAAAATTTTTCATAAAACTCGCTCTATTAACTGAAAGTTAATTATCTAAGAGTGCGCTTGAATAAAGTAAAGAAGAGCGGCTGTATAGCCGTAAAGCCCAAGTCCTGAAATTTGACCGATGCACGCCGAAGCAATTACTGATTTATGGCGAAATTCCTCACGAGCGTGTATGTTTGAGATATGCACTTCAAGCGCAGGCAGTGTTATACTTTTTAACGCGTCGTGCAGTGCAATGGAATAATGCGTATAAGCGGCGGCATTTATAATAAGCGCGTCGTAATTACCCTCTGATTGATGAATAAAATCAATTAGTTCACCCTCATAATTTGATTGAACAACAGATAGTTCGATTGAATTTTCTTTCGCAAAAAGCTGTAAGTCGTTGTAAAGATCATTATAATTTTTATTACCGTAAATTGACGGTTCACGCGAGCCAAGCCTATTAAGGTTCGGGCCGTTTATTATACGTATGCGCATATATACCTCGCTGTATTTATTGATAAATTTCTATAATTTTTTGGCACGCAATTTCCACACTTTCTTCGTTTGAAATACAATACATTGCATAATTCTTGTAAAGCTCTATGCGTTCATTATAAAGATTTTGCAGTTTTTGTCTATCGTTTTGAATAAGCGGCCTGTCATTGAGGTTGGCGCTTTGTGCAATACTTGCAATACTTCTGTCAATGAAAAAAATGATACCATTTTTTTTAAGGTTTATCATATTTTCTTCATTAAGAATTATACCGCCACCAGTTGAAATTACAGTGTTTTTTCTTTCTGAAGCTTCGAGTGTGCACGATCTTTCGTATTGACGAAATTTTTCCTCGCCTTCAAGGGCGAATATTTCTTTGACCGACATTTTTACACGTTCAACAATCATCTCATCAGTGTCTATAAAAGAGAGTGATAAATTTTCCGCAAGAATTTTTCCAATGCTTGTTTTACCACTTCCCGACATACCGATTAAAACAATATTTGAAAAGTTTTCATCAAATTTGTGCTTACTTATTGGAGACTTACTGTTTATGTTAGACATATCTTTCCTCAAATAAAGTGCTTATTGCAAGCGCTGTCGCAGCTTCAACAACAGGTACTGCGCGCGGAACAATACAAGGATCGTGTCTGCCTTTGATTTCAAGCGCAACTTCGCTGTTTGAGCGCATATCAATAGTATTTTGTTTAATGGCGATAGATGGCGTCGGTTTTAGGACAACAGAAAAATTGATAGGCATACCGTTTGAAATTCCACCATTGATTCCACCGTTATGATTTGTGTTTGAATATGGAATTATTTTATTATTTTCAATATCTTCTGAAAGCCATTGGTCATTAGCATTTGAGCCGCACATTCTTGCAAGTTCAAAGCCCGTACCAAATTCTATTCCCTTTACCGCCGGAATGCTAAAGAGGGCTTGCGAAAGAAGACCTTCAAGATTTTGCCCATACGAGGGCGCACCAAAACCGGCTTCAAGTCCAAGTACAAAACATTCGATAATTCCTCCGACGGAATCGTGCGCATCTTTTGCTTTAACTATCTCACTTTGCATAACTTTTGCCTGCTCGTCGCTGAGCGTTGGAAAGGGCTTTGATGAAACAGCGCGCAAAGCGTTAAGACTATCCTTGTGCAGAAGCGCTTTATCAAGTTCACTATCACAAATTTGTGCAATTTCACGTATTCTTGCAAGAATTTCAATGTGTTTTGTAGCAACAAATTGTTTGGCTATAGCTCCCGCAAACACCAGAGGCGCAGTAAGTCTTCCCGAAAAATGCCCGCCACCACGAAAGTCATTGTGCCCTTTATAGCGCATGTGTGCAGCAAAATCGGCATGGCTAGGGCGTGCAAAATGCCTTGTGTCATCGTAATCTTTTGAACGTATATTTGTGTTTTTGATAATTCCACAAAGAGGCGCGCCTGTTGTTCTGTTATCATAAACACCGCTTATAATTTCAAATTCGTCAGCTTCATGTCTTGGGGTACTTAGCTCGGGCAAAGCCTTTGCAGAGCGCCTTTTCATATCAAATGAAATTTTATCTCTGTCAAGCAAAAGTCCGGCAGGAACATTATCCAAAACAATGCCGATATGAGAACCATGCGATTCGCCAAAAAGTGTGTATTTCATATCATATTTCTACATTTAGTTTTTATAGTAAGTTTTCAAATACTTGCCAAAAATCAGGAAATGATTTCTTCACAACCTCTTTTTCGTCAAAATCAATTTTTGCATTGTGCAAGGAAAACAGAGCCATAGACATTGCAATTCTGTGATCGTTATGACTTGAAAAAAGAATTGTATTTTGAGGGCTTGGCATTTTTCCATTGCCGTGGATAATCATACCCTCTTCAAGCTCTTCAACCTCAATACCAATTTTTGACAGTTCAGAAACCACAGTTGCTATGCGATCACTTTCTTTAACGCGAAGGTGCGGAACATTTGAAATGTGCGTAAT
This sequence comes from uncultured Desulfovibrionaceae bacterium, assembly GCA_964371955.1. Classification (GTDB taxonomy): domain Bacteria; phylum Desulfobacterota; class Desulfovibrionia; order Desulfovibrionales; family Desulfovibrionaceae; genus CAYJAZ01. Next base: position 5,702 of record CAYJPB010000070.1, read on the forward strand.
TCCATGTGCGCAAGCTGCCAAAGCCGCCACAGTAGGAACTATATCAGGGCAGGAATTCATATCAATCTCAATTCCGTTCAATTGCGACGGAAATACTGTAACACTCTCTTGAGAAATTTCAACTTTTGCGCCCATTTTTTTTAAAATTTCAAGTAAAACCTTATCGCCCTGTGCCGAATGTATATTCAAACCCATTACTTTTACAGGATTTTTCCCTAAAGCACCTGCGGCTAAAAGATAGGAAGCGCCTGACCAATCGCCCTCGACTGTGTAATTTCCGCTTGCATAATTTCCGCTCTTTACTTCAATATAGAGCGAATTTGGGCGTATTTCTTGAATTTCAGCCCAATTATCTATCAAAGTTCCGTCACTATTTTTCACGCTGAATTGAATACCAAATTTTTCAAGGCTTTGTAAGGTGAGAGCAACATAGGGCCACGAAACGGCTTTTGTACCGCTTGGATACAGCTCAAGCCCTTTTTCGCATAGAGGGGCAAGCAAAAGTAAGCCCGAAAGATATTGGCTTGATTCATCAAGTGCTATTTCGCATTTTCCTCCTACCAATCTCTTTGCGTGAATAATGAGCGGAGCATATCCTTCTTTTTCTGTGCTTATTTCAGCGCCAATTGTGCGTAATGCTTCAATAATTGCGCCCATTGGGCGCTCATGCATGCGCTTTGCACCGCACACTTTGAAATAGCCGGAACCGCTTGATAAGATAGCTGTCAATAAGCGTGCGGAAGTACCCGATTCACCGATATAACATTCCTTTGCATCTTCAAATGTTTGTGCGCCTCTTGCACTCTTCCCAACGCCTCTTACGCTAAAATCCTTGAATATATCTCCTTTCAAAGAAGTAAATTGTACGCCAGCTTTTTCTAAAACAGCCATTGTTTTTCTTGTGTCGTCACAATCAAGCAGATTGTATATATTTGAATTTCCATCACTTAAAGCTGCACATATGAGCGTTCTGTGTGAAAGCGATTTTGAGCTTGGTGCGTATACGATTTTCATTCTAAGCCTTTATAATATAAATATTTAAAAAATGAAGAAAAATTTTACTCTGCTTCTTTGGAGGGGTAACTGCCAAGAACATTGAAGGAAGAGCATTGCTTTTTTAGCTTTTTCAGCAAAGATTTATGGCAGTTATCATTAATATTGCAATTTAAATCTGCAAAGAAAAGATATTTCCACGCTTGGTTTGGCAAGGGACGCGACTCTAACTTTTGTAAATTAACGCCTGCATCTGCAAAAGATGTAAGAATTTCAGCTAATGAGCCAACTGCATCTCTCAAGGTGAAAATGACAGAACTTTTATTGATTAGTTTCGATTTTTCAATATTTGCTTTTTTCTTTTGCGTGTTTTTCTTTGTAATAGAACAAATCGTGTCCAGTTTTTCTTATCGTTTTCAATAGAAGAAGCAAGAATATTCATGGCATACGCATCAGCTAATTTCGCATGACCAATCACCGCCGAATATTCTTCATTGTGTGCTAAGCTTGCCGCAAAAGACGTTGATTCAACGCTTACAAGTTCAGCATGCGGAAGATTAGCCCGTAACCATAGCGAAGCTTGACCAAGAGGTTGAGCGTGCGAATATACTTTTTTAATATTGAGAAAATTTTGTTCTTTTGATATTAAATTCAATGAGATACGTGAATAAAATTCAGCTTCGATTGAAACATCGTTTTTTGCAAATAAATCAAAACATGTTCCCACTGTTCCATACAAGGAGTTTTCAAGCGGAACGATGCCCCCCTCACATTTTCCGTGTACAACATCTTCAAATATTTCCTGAAAATCTGAACACGCCTTTAAACTTACATTTTCGCCAAAAAATTCTTTTCCCGCAAAGTAAGAAAAAGTACCTTCAGGCCCTAAAAATGACAAAGTAAAGCTTTTTTGCAAAGCACGTGAACTTGACATAATTTCACGCCAAATGCTTTCAATATGCTTATTTTCAAGAAAACCGCTATTTTCTTTATTTATGGAATAAAGCCTTTCCAAAAGCTCTTCTTCACGCTTTGCATCATAGATCTTGGGTGTTTTTGAACTTTTCTTTTTCAAATCACCAATTGCAAGACTTGCTTGCGCTCTTTTGTCAAGTAGGGCTAAAATTTCTTTGTCTATTTGGTTGATTGTTGCTCTTTCTATTGCAAGTAGTTCAATATCTTTCTTATTCCATTCGTCAAAATTAAGTGTGGAATTATTCTCAGTGTGCGTTTTTTCAGATTTTTTTGTCATACTTATACCATTTTAATTGTTGTATATTTGCTTATTTTAAAGTTCTTGAATATCTTCTGAAATAGCCATGCCGAAATGTCTACCTGCAATATCTCGACGGCATAAAATTTTATCACCGATTTTTATGTCAACAACACTTATTGGATTTGAATCTTTCTGTGTCAGACGGATAGTTTCGGCATTTTGTAAAAAGACAGAACCAACAACATCGCCAATTTTTGCAACAATTTTAAGCATAGGGCGCACTTCAACCTTTATTCGGCCAACTGTAACAAGTGAAGTGGATTTATCTGCATGCACAGCTAAAACTTCGTCGCCTGAGCGCAACTCTTCAAGATAGCAAGTTTTATTGTTTGCTAAGCGCACATAAGCATGAACGCCACCGGCATTAACTCGAAAAGGTCTTGCCGCAACATATTCATTTGATTCAGTTTCTGCATGCACCAAAAAAGTGAAAGCGCTTGAATTTCCCACAAGCATACCTTGCCCACGTTTGAAAAGGCTCAGCGTATCAACACAAACACGATGCCCTAAACCGACAGTAGTAACTTCAATAATTTCAGCTTCTTCTAGTGGTTCTTCGCCTTGATTTTGTTTACATTCTTCAATAATCGTCTTAATTTCGTGTAGGCCCTCAGCAGAAACAACAATATTTTTTACTCCACATTCTAAAATACCAAAAGCTAATTTTGCTTGAGAAATATTTTGCACTTCTAAAGATACATTTGCGCTTTGAGCAAGAAGATTTTCTACAGGAATAATTTCCCAACCATCTGCAATAATAAGATTTTCATTGTCTAAAAGACGTTTGCAGATTTCTTCTTCATCTTTTTTCTTTTGCATTTTTACTAGGGGAAAATTCTTATCGGCAATTACTTCTATGATTGCTAATTGTTTTGTTTTTTCAATATATTGTTCTTCAACAATAAGACCATCAATCCCTGATTCGAGGGCGAGGGTGATATCTTCTTTTACATAAGGAACTGAACGATAGTAGATTTTTGGCATTGTATTTTCCATTTAAGCAAAGTCATTAAAGAATTTGTGAGTTTTGCTTAGATTATTATTTGTTATTTAAATTGTCAATTTCCACATTCGAATGGCACGCATTTAAGCTGCTAAGGCTGATTTTTTTATGTTTGAATAGAGTAGAGCGGTTGCTTCTTCAACTGAATAACCCTTATGGATAACGGCGTTTAATGCATGCATAAGCATAATTCTGTTTTTACTTTGGAAGACATTGCGCCCAATTGACAAGCCTGAACCTCCAGCTTGAATTGAATCGTAAGCCATTTGAAGCACATCTTTATCAGTGTCAAGCTTATCACCACCAGCAATAACAACCGGTACGCAGCACGATTCAACAACACGCGAGAATGATTCAATATCACCTGTATAGCCAACTTTCACAATATCTGCACCAAGTTCAGCACCAATTCTGGCACAATGTCCAACAACTTCAGGTGCGTATTGATTTTGGATTTTAGGCCCGCGCGCGTAAAGCATCATCATAAGTGGCATTCCCCATTTTTCGCAAGCTTCTGAAATCATACCCGCATCTCTAAGCATTTGCGCCTCATTTTCGTCACCGATATTTACGTGAATTGAAATAGCGTCAGCCCCGTACATAAGTCCTTCTTCAACAGTGCCGACAATCGCTTTTGTGTTTGCATAAGGTGAAAGAACAGTTGATGCAGAAAGGTGAAGAATTACAGATGTATCAGGATGATTATTGCACGCGCCGGAATGCCTAAGCAAGCCTTTATGCATTACAAGAGCGTTTACATTACCTTTTACTAAATCATTAACTGTATCTTTAATGTTTTCAATGCCTTGTGTCATGCCAATAGTTGTACCATGGTCTAAAGGAATGATGACTGTGCGTGAACTTTCTTTTGAAATAATTCGACTGAGACGTTTTTGCTTACCAAGATTCATTGTGTTTCTCCTAAATTTTTTGTAAGCACTTAAGGCGCTGAGCTTTTGCCGACATTTCAAATTTTTACTAAAAAAAAGACCGCCAGCAAAAAAGCCTGCGGTCTGAAAGTGTTTACTAATGAATGAAAATCAAGAACACTCCATACCACAGGACTGCATAAAAAAGCTAAAGCTAAAAGAAAAATTAGCATTAGTTATATGGGCAGATGTGAATGAAGTTTGAACTTGCATATGTATTACCTTATTGGTTGTTTGAATAAACAGCCTGTTTATCCGTCAACTTTTTTATAGCAACACAATACTAGCTTTGTCAAGTAAAAAAATATAATTATACAATTTTTTATTGACAGTACACAGCTCTTTCTCTATCGTTAAGGACAAATTGTTTATAAAAGGAGAAAATATGTTTTCATTATGTAAGAAAATTTTTGTTTTACTATGTCTTATTGTCTTTACATGTGCGAGCGCAAATGCAATGGCAGATGAGCTCACGTGCCCCAGTTATGATAGACCGGGTGGATTTATTCAAGGCACTTTTCTGGAAGAGGGAGACTATGGCGACTATTACATGGTTATTTTAGATGTAGCCACTTCAGACGAAGATATTTTTATTACGTGTCAGGCAGATCTTGTTGATTCGTGGTTTGGTAAAGGCTCACCTGTAGGCAGATATGTGGAAATAGGCTATAATGAAAGTCAATTCTATTTTCTAGATAATGACTACTGCTATCAAAATAGAGTGTGCACTTCTGGCACATACCTTGATTAATGGACAGATTTATTAGTTTTCTTTACAAATCCACGCCATTTTGGTAGCATGCGTTTTTTAAAAGTATGTATACAGTTTGGCGAGCAAAGAAACTGCTAGGTTTTTATAGGGACACGCCATTCTAATTTGAAAAAATATTCAACAATAACAGTAAAGTATGAGCTTTGCTTGTTCATGAAAACGAATAAGGTTTCCAAAGGTGATTATCCCCTTTGGGTGCGCCGCAAGCGAATATAATCAATGTCATTATCCAATAAAAAAAAATAGTTTGACAGCAAATTAGAATGGCGTTTGTAAGAGGACTCTCCCCACGAAGTTTTGCTTCGTAGAGAGAGTCCTTTTATCTATTCATCGTCAACACGAAGGGCGGCGAGGAATGCTTCTTGTGGAAGTTCGACATTGCCCATCATTTTCATGCGCTTTTTGCCTTCTTTTTGTTTTTCAAGAAGTTTACGCTTACGGCTTATGTCGCCACCGTAACATTTTGCAGTCACGTCTTTGCGAAATGCTGAAATTGTTTCACGAGCGATAATTTTTTGCCCAATAGCTGCTTGAATGGCAACTTGGAAGAGCTGACGGGGAATTGTTTTTTTAAGCTTTGTGGCAAGCCCTCTTCCG
>CAYJPB010000071.1:0-11078 GCA_964371955.1 uncultured Desulfovibrionaceae bacterium
ATGGGAAAAAGCGGGCATATAGCCAAAAAAATCGCCGCTACTCTGGCATCAACGGGGACACCCTCCTTTTTTATTCATCCGGCAGAAGCAAGCCATGGCGATATGGGTATGATCACGACAAAAGATATTGTCATAGCCCTTTCAAAATCCGGAAATACTGCTGAATTGAGTGATATTTTAAACTATTGCGCTCGCTATGCATTGCCACTGGTTGCTATCACAGAAAATGAAAATTCCACTCTGGCAAAGCTATCAAGTTACGCACTGATCCTTCCATGTGAAGCGGAAGCATGCCCTCTTGGCGCGGCTCCTACAACCTCGACAACACTTATGCTCGCCCTCGGAGATGCACTTGCGCTCACACTGCTTGCTGCACGTGGATTTACTGCTGAAGATTTTAATGTGTATCATCCCGGCGGTCATCTTGGGAAGAAGTTGAAACTTGTGCGTGATATTATGCATACAGGTGAATCTGTGCCTTTGGCGTCAAAAGAATTGACTATGGCAGAAGCAATTATTTTGATGACACGTTACGCATTTGGCTGTCTTGGAGTTGTTGAAAATGGATGTCTTATCGGTCTTATTACAGACGGCGACTTAAGGCGAAATATGGATGAAAATTTTCTAAACAAAAACGTTTTTGAAATTATGCACGAACATCCTGTAACAATAGCACCGAATACCTCTATAAGCGCAGCATTACAAACAATGAATGCAAAGCAAATTACTGCCCTTTTTGTTGTGGAAAACGACAAACCCATTGCTATAGTTCATATTCACGATTGTCTTCGCAGTGGGGTACAATAGAGAGATAAGGAAAAATGGAGTATGAAACGCGATATTCTTAAGTGCGTACTGTCTTCTCGATTAATACACTTGAACACACAAAACGCGCTGATGTAAGAAAGGCATTCGGTACACATGCTGTTTCACACATTGTTGATATTACGCGTATTACTTCCTATCTTTCCGGGGTAATCAACTCATATTATAGGCGATCTAAATACCATTCGACTGTTTTGATAATTCCGCTGTCAAAGTTTTCGTCAGCTTTCCAACCGAGTTCATTTTCTATTTTTGTGGCATCTATGGCATAGCGCAAATCGTGCCCGGCTCTGTCTTCAACAAAAGTTATCAAGTCGGCATATTTTCCCTGTTTTTTGGGGGCGTATTTCATCGAGTATTGCGCAGATTTTATGCACTATTTGCATATTGTTTCTTTTGGTATGAACAAAAAGCTGTTTCAATACTCTTAACACTTCTTACACTTGGTATAAAAAATATAAAAATAGGGCCGAGTTTGCCACAATTTATTTCGCCAAATGTTTTACAAATACTTATTGATAATTGGAATTTAACCCCTATAATCAATGCTGAAAGCGACATGGAATAGGAAATTTTATTCTCGCTGAAATAGAAATACAACAACCAGCAAAAGCATATACGAACTACAACAAAATAGCTTGATATCAAATTAGAATGCGTGGTTAAGGTGTATCCATCACGGAACAATTAACTTTTGCCATTTCAGTATGCCATTCTTCACGCAGGGGTTTATCCGTGATAATACCGTCTACCGCATCAAATGAGGCTATACGCACAAAAGACGTTTGATCGAACTTTGAAAAATCAGCAACAATATAACAGGATTTACTACGACTTATTGCCGTGTGACGCAACTGCGCCCAAAAATCACTCGATTCGGTAATTCCGTTTTCTATGGAAAGTGAACGGCAGGAAAGAAAGGCTTTATCCACATAGTATTCTTCCAATGATTTACAGGCAATAAGTCCATAGAAAGCATCTTCACTCAGCGAATATGTGCCACCTATCAGTATCAAGCGTATATTGGAATGATTTTTGAGGTGGTTTGCAATACTTAAACTGTTTGTGAGTACAGTCAAGCGCATATCAGCCACAGCTTTGGCAACATGGAGTGCCGTTGTGGAATTATCCAGAAAAATAGTGTCTCCATTGAAAATCAAATTCTTACATTGATTAGCGATTTGTGTTTTTTCTTTAACATACACTGTCGCGCGGATGTTTACATCCACCTGATTTTCAACGCCTGATTGAATAAATGCACCGCCGTAACTACGCATAAGCACACCCTCTTGTTCAAGGGCCTTTAGATCTCGACGGATAGTTTCATCGGTAACAGAAAAAGTTTCTACCAATTCTGCAACTGTAGCACTTTTCTTTTCCAGAATAATTTCTTTGATTTTTTGTTTTCTTGTTACTGCAAGCATATTACTCCCAAATCAACACAAAGCAAAACATTTATTTTTTTACTATAACTATAGTATACTTCAAATTATTTTAAAAGTAAATATAAAAATTTTTGGATTTCTTAGTAATATATATTGACATTTATTTGAAATCTGGATACATTCCAAATAAATCAACATTATTCCAATTAAAAAAGGGAAGACTTATAGATTAAATCCATATAAATCACATAAACCAACATGAATCACGTAAAATTTTCGCAGTGACGTATGTACGAGGAGAATATATGTACCACGAAGAGAGCTTTTTAGATGACAACACAGCCAAAGCACAAATTTTGGATTTTGGACGGCGAATATACAATCATGGCTATGTTGCCGCCAATGACGGTAATATTTCGGTAAAAGTTTGTGATAATCATATTTGGATTACACCTACAGGTGTATCGAAAGGATATATGACTGAGGACATGTTGATTAAAGTGGATTTGAATGGAAATATTCTGGAAGGTAGCTATGCCCCTTCTTCCGAAGCTAAAATGCATTTACGTATCTATAAAGAATCTCCCCATGTGCGTGGAGTTGTACACGCACACCCACTTTACGCAACCGCTTTTGCCATTGCAGGAATTCCTTTAGACGAACCCATTTTAGTTGAAGCTATGCTCCAACTTGGTACAGTGCCGGTTGTTGGTTATGCCAAACCGGGAACGTATGATATTCCCGACAAAATCGCCCCTTACTGCAACAGTCATAATGCTGTTTTACTTTCCAACCACGGTGCTCTCACATGGGGTGTCAGTCTGCACGAGGCATATTATCGCATGGAAGTACTGGAAACGTATGCAAAAATGACACTTACCGTACAAAATATCGGTAAAAAACGTTGCCTGAGCACTAATCAAATTCAAGAACTCGCTGATTTACGTGTCAAAATAGGTCTTACCGGCGGACAGATGCCTCAAGGTGTAGCCAAAGAAGAAAATATTGTTGATGTTCTTCCACGTGAATTATCATAGAATCTCACATTACTTCTAAAGGAGAAAGTATGCTGAAAAAAGAATTTATCCACCTCAACCTTAATTGTGAAAATGCGCAAGAAGCCATGAGAATTTTGGCGCAGTCCTTTGTAGACAGTAGTGTAGTGAAAGAAAGTTTTATAGAAGCTGTGATTGAACGTGAAAAAGTTTACCCCACCGGTTTACCTGCAAGCGCTTTCAATATTGCCATTCCTCATACTGTGAGTGAGCATGTTCTTATGCCGGCAATGGCGATTGGTGTTATGACTCATCCGCTTGAAGTGCAACAAATGGGCTCACCGGAAATCACACTTGAAGCACAATTGTTCATTATGTTAGCTATCAGCGATCCGAAAGAGCAAACTGCCCTGTTGCGACGCATAATGAAACTTTTACAAAACGATGAATTATTAACACAAGTACGTGATGCGGCAGATGCCGAAACTGTTTTGAGTTTGCTTGAGCCGGCACTTATAGCCTAGCTCAATGAACATAATAGATTTATGAAAACTTGGAGGTTTTTCAATGAAGAAGATTAAAATTTTATCAATCTGCGGATCTGGGGTCGTCACATCATCAATGGTTGCAAACAAGCTTATCGAATTATTTTCGGAACACGGCTATGATGCACAAACAACCGAAGCAAATCCCAGCGAACTTGCAGGCTATTGCATGCGTGAGCAGTTTGACTTAATAGCGTATTCAAGCCCTATCGGCGATCCTTGCGGTGTGCCTGCTTTAAGCGCAATAGGACTTATCACCGGTATGGGTGAAGAAGAGTTTATCGAAGAGGCTTTGGAAATACTCAAGAAAAATGGAAAATAAGCCTTATTCCCATATAGAGTAAAGGGAAGGCAAAACTTGTAAAGGAGAATTACAATGGATGTATTTTTTAACGTTTTGAAAAGTTTCTTTGACACTTTTGGTGCAGCAGTTTTTGTGCCTATCGTCATCATGATAATTGCTTTGGCAATGCGCGTACCTCCTAAAAAAGCATTTATGTCCGGTTTGTCTGCCGGTGTTGGTTTGCAAGGTTTTAACCTCATTATTGGTGCTTACGGCCCTATTGTTACTCCTATTGTTAACCGCATGGTAGAAAATAACGGCATCAACTTGCCTGTTATGGATATGGGTTGGCAAACAACCTCAATTATTGCCTATTCAACTGAAATCGGCATGATTTTTATCGGTGTGGCCATTCTTTTACAAGTAGCTCTTTATTTGACAAGATTTACAAACGTCTTCCAAGCGGGTGACCTTTGGAACAACTATTCTTATATGGCGTACGGTTCAATTTTGTACCTTTACACAGGCAGTTTTATTCTTGGCTTTGCCTGCATGGTATTTATGCTTTTAGTGACATTGCTTTGCACAGAGGTTATTCAAAAACGTTGGTCAACCTATTATCAATATCCTAACTGTACAATTGCATCATTACACACAGCAACAATCGGTATTTATGCAGTTCCTATGAACTGGCTCTTGGACCGTTTGGGATTATACAAAGTAAAAGCAGATCCCGAAAGCTTCCGTCGTCGCCTCGGTTTTATGGGTGAACCTATGACATTGGGGCTTTTCCTCGGTTTATTCATTGCTGTAGTCGGCAACTTGAACCGCATCGGCGAATTGGCGGCTTGGGGTGAAATTGCCACATGTGCCATCGCAACCGCATCTGTTATGGCTGTATTCCCGAAGGTATCCTCCATATTTGCAGGTTCATTTGCTCCTTTAACTGAAGCCTCAAAGAAAACAGCAAAAGGCAAGCGTAAGGACGACTGGTATTTAGCAGTGAACGATGCTACAGGTTATGGCGAAACAGCAACTCTTATCAGTGGTATCGTGCTTATGCCTCTTACCCTCTTGAGCGCATTCATTTTGCCCGGCAACCTTACATTACCTATGCTTGATCTTGTGGCTATTCCTTACATCATTCAACCAATTGTTGCTTGTTCAAACGGTAATATCTTGAAAACAGTTATTTCCGGATTGGGCGCTATGCTTCTTGGCTTATATTGTTGTACGTTCACAGGCGCAATGTTTACGCAAGTTGCCGCTTCAAGTGGAGTTGAAATTGCCGCAGGCGCAATGATGATCACAAGTTTTGTTATCTTAGGTCAACCTATTGCCGTACTTATCTTCTTGGCATGGGCAACACAAAGTCCATTATGGATTGGACTTACCATTGCTGTTTACATTCTTGGCTACTTCTTGTTGCGCAAGCATAAACCTGCCGTTCATGCTTGGATTGAAAAACAAGCTTATTATGGTATTGAAGATTCTTCACAAGCAACTGCAAACTAATAATACCCCTATCATAAAATTCTTGGCACTGTTTTCGCTTTGCACAGTGCCAAGAATCTTTATCACTATTTTACAAATTATTATTGGAGGAAAGCAAAATGCAGTATAAAGGAACAGCAGTTTCAAAAGGAGTTGCCATTGGACACGTGTTTTGCTATCAACCCTTTGTACCTACTGTCAACACATTAAAAATTCAAGATAACGACATTGAAGCGCATGAACAAGAATATACAAAAGCAAAAAGAAAAGCTGTTGGAGAGTTGACGGCAATTTGCAACATTTTGCCACAAGAGGATGAAAGAGCAAAAATTTTGGCAGCACACATTGAAATATTAGAAGATGTTGTGATGGATGAAGAAATTTATAGTCTTATTAAAGGCGAAAAATACGATGCTTCATGGGCAATACAAGAGGTATACGAACAGTTCATCAGAACGCTTGCAAAATCAAAAAATCCGCTTATCAGAGAGCGTGCATCAGACATGAAAGACGTGCGTACACGCCTACTGCGATGCCTTGAAAATATTCCCGAACGCAATCTTTCCACCCTCAATACACCGATTATCCTTGTCGCAAACGATCTTTTCCCCTCCGATACAGCCACAATGGATCACACAAAGGTGCTTGCCATTATTACAGAAGTGGGGGGCGCAACCTCACACACGGCAATCATTGCGAAAAGCTATCAAATTCCGGCTGTTATGGGAATTGAAAATGTAATGGAGCTTTTTTCAGACGATGAAGAAATTATTGTCGATGCAATTGAGGGCATAGTGATTGCGCAAGCCACAGATGAAGAAAAAGCGCATTATATCAAAAAGCAAGAAAAATTTCAATACTGGCTTGAAAATGTGAGTAAATATTTAGACTTAGAGCCGATTATGAACGATGGCACCCCCATACATCTTTCTCTCAACATCGGCAATGCTTCCGTAGCCGAACTGCAAGCAGCAAAATATGTTGACGGAGTGGGTCTATTTCGCAGTGAATTTCTTTATATGGGAAAAGAAAGTCTTCCCACAGAAGAAGAGCAGTATACAGTTTATCGTAAAGTATTGCAAGAATTTGGTGAGCGCCCCGTTATCTTGCGCACGCTTGACATAGGCGGAGATAAAAAGCTTGAATCAATGGAACTACCTAAGGAAGATAATCCTTTCTTGGGAAACAGAGCTTTGCGCCTATGCTTCTCGTATCCCGATATTTTTGCCACACAAATAAAAGCAGCTTTGCGTGCGGCAGTGCACGGTAATCTCTGGCTTATGTTTCCTATGGTGGGCAGTATGGACGACATTCGTAATGCAAAAAATGTTGTTGAAAAAGCAAAAAAAGATCTTGAAGAAAACAACATTCCATACGGAAACGATGTTAAAATCGGCATTATGATTGAAATTCCCTCCATCGCACTTATTGCTGATATTGTGGCTAAAGAAGTGGATTTCGCAAGTATTGGCACTAACGATCTCTGTCAATATCTTACTGCTGTAGACAGGTTAAATCCTGCTGTATCTTCCTATTATCAAAGCTATCACCCTGCAATGTTTCGCACAATGGCAAGTGTTGCCAAGGCTTTTCACAAAGAAGGTAAAGTGCTTAGTGTATGCGGTGAACTTGGTGGTGACCCGCTTGCTCTTGCCGTTCTTTTAGGCTTAGAAATCCACAAAGTGAGCATGGGCATGGCAAATATTGCAAGCTGTAAAAAGCTTATACGCAATCTTTCCATGGACAAAGCCAGAAAAATTGCGCAAGATGTATGCGAACTTTCCACAGATGAAGAAATTCAAACATATCTTAAAGAAAACATTCCGCACGAATGTTTATAAAATACGCCTCGCTAGGCTAAAGAGAGAATGAATATGTATAAACGTTCAACAACAATAGCAAATCCAACAGGGCTTCATGCACGTCCCGCTTCCGATTTTATTCAAGCAACTAAGGAATTTCAATCAAAAATAATGATTAAACGCCCCGAAGATTCTGATGATGATGCGTGCAATGCAAAAAGCATTGTCAGCCTTCTTGCTTTAGCTTTAGATCAGGGCGAACAAGTTGAAATCTATGCTGAGGGTGAAGATGAGCAACAAGCCGTTGATACCCTCATCGCCCTTATTGATTCTCGTTTTGGCGAGTAAGCTCGCCATTCTTATTTGATGTTAAAATATTGATTCAAGATGAAGTTGACAAGAATATGAATCGCCTCCGGCGGGGCCAAAGGAGATAATCTCCTTTGGAAACCATAAAATGTGGGAAAATTTCTAAATTCTTAATTCTCCCAAGTAACAAATATTAAGGAAAGAGCATGAACTATAAGCAATTAATTGTGGATTCGGGCGTGCGTATGTTTCGCAGTAAACTCACGGTTGAAACATGGGGCAATGTGAGCGCTTGCGACAGAGAGAATAATCTAGTCTACATCACCCCCAGCGGCATGCATTATGAAGAGCTTGTTCCAAGCGATATTGTTGTGGTGGATATGGATTGTAACATCATTGAAGGCACTCGCCGCCCCTCCATTGAAACAGGGCTTCACGTTGCCATTTACAAAGCCAGAAAAGAAGTGAATGCAGTTATTCACACACATCCTATCTATTCCACAGTTTTTTCTTCCATAGGCGAAGATATTCCTCTTATCCACGACGAGGGAGCTCAAGCGCTTGGCGATGTTGTACGTACTGCCGAGTATGCTCTCCCCGGTTCTGCTGAACTTGCAGAAAATTGCATAAAAGCACTTGGCACAATGAGTAATGCTTGTCTTTTGCGTTCACACGGGGCTGTGTGTATTGCCGAAAACATGGATGGCGCTTTTAAAGTTGCACATGTACTTGAAATGATGAGTGAAATATACTGTAACATCCGCGCTATCGGTGGAAAGTATATTCCCATTTCTGATGAGCATATCTCTATTATGCGCGACTTTGCCCGAACTCGCTATGGACAATGGGAAGAATAATATTATACAGAAAATGTCATCAATCTCGACAGAGGTGAAATTTGGAATCCTTAAAATATACTTTTCTGGTTAACAAAGACGAATATCGCTCTATGTGTTATTTTAACACATTCTTTATACGACCTATCCAAACAGCATTTATCATAATTTGTTGGATTGGCTCGTTACTTATGCTTACACTCTATAGCCTTGAAATTGGCAATATCACGCATGTTATGCGTTTATGCGCCATTGTTGTTGCCCTCACTCTTCCTATAATGATTTTCAGTGTTGAGCAGAGCACAAGGCGCTATCAAAGAAGCATTGTGAATGGAAATGAGTGTGAAAAAAGTGTTGTCCTCAACGCACAAGAAGTGCGCATGTGCGAAACTGAGCAGAGTAAAGAGTTTACACTCACATGGAACCAATTTATTGCAGCTTATGAAACAAAAACTCTTTACATTTTGTATCGCGATCGCCAACGAACAATTGTCTTGCCTAAACGCGTGGTTGAAGATACAGTCAATCAACAGCTCAGAGGTTTATTGCAAGCAGAACTTGGAAAATACTTCCAAGTCCGTACATAATCTCCTGATTATTTTATTTTACTTTAGGAAAACAGCATGGATAATTCCACTCAAAAGCGCCTTGCTTGTATTGTGACAGATGCCGACGGCACGCTTCTCAGCAAAACGCAACACATTCACCCAAAAGATATTGCAACTATTAAAGCTTTGAAAGAAAAAGGCATTATTTTTACCGTGGCTACAGGGCGACATTCCTGCATGTGTAAAAAAATCGTGGAAGTGATAGGCGATGATGTGCCCATCATTTGTGATAACGGAAGTTCAATTGTTGACTTTAGAACAGGTGAGGTTCTTTCACAAATTTTGCTCGATAAAGAGCTTGTTATGCGGTTTTGGAATTGGTGCAAAAAACATAATAAATTATATTATATAAGCACAGCAAACGAAACTTATGCTCCCGCACATTACCGTGACAAAGATTATCCCGACGAATTGATACGCACAATTATGCAAGGAAACCCTTCCATCGAATTTATTCCGCAAGAGCCGGATTTCACCCCGGAACATTTGCCCGTTATCAAAGTGATGGCAGCAAATGTGAAACCCCACGAAAGAAAGGCATTACTTGAAGAAATGGGCGGTGAAGATCTTGTTGAAATAACAGGATCTGCACACGACTTTATTGACATTACCCCTGTAAATTGCAATAAAGCAAGTGCGCTAAAAGTTCTTTCTGAAAAACTAAATTTTGTGCTTGAGGAAACAATGGCTTTGGGCGATCAAGAAAATGATGTGGAAATGCTTAAAGCAGTTGCTTATCCCGTTGCGACAGCAAATGCCTTAGATATATTAAAAAAACAAGCAATATACATTACATATGATTGCGAAAATGCCCCTATCACACAAGCAGTTTCACATTTGTTCCCTGAACTATCAATTCATTTGCGGTCGTAAATATAGAATAAAAAAATCTTATTGTGTTTTGGTAGTACATCATAATCCTCTCAATAAGAGCTGCCTTGTTTTGCAATACTTTGTCAAAATGCTCTTTCTCATTGTTGAGGGTTGATATCAAATAAATTCATGATTTTTTTACCTTATTTTCAATTTATTAGAAGGTTTTATTCTAAACATTTTATAGGAGATTTTTAAAATTGTATTTATCTTTCTCTATAAAATTTGAAAAAGTTCAAAATCAAACAAGGTATCTATGGCAGATCCAATTACAATTGAACCAGTGCTCTAGAAATACTTCTCTGTAACAGATCCGTTCAGGTCCTCAAGTCTAATTGCGTCTGCTTCTGCCAGTATCTCTGCAAGACGATTGTTAAACTCAATCGCTTCTTCGACCTCTTCACCACTTTGTACTCTCTCGTAGAAAATATCATCACCCATCAAGGCCTTATGGGCTGCATGTAATTCGGCAGCTAATGCATTGAACTCAAGCACCGAATCTGTTCTTATTCGTTCACTTATTTCATCAAGCTTTTCAGTAAACCTTATCTGAACCACAGATCCTTTTCCAAACTCCTTCGCAATTTCCTTAGAAATTTCATCTCCCAACTTTGCAATTGCCTGTCCCAACTTTGCAATTGCCTGTCCCATAAAGAGATCTTTCTGTTCTGTTAGTCTACTAAGAGTCGTCTTTGCATCAACAAAAGTAAACGCCTCAACTTCCGTAGCAAGCTCCCTAACTTTGTTTATAACAGCCTCGTTTCTTGAAGCAATTTGAGCACGTCCACTGCTTGAAAGATTACGAAAAGTGTCGGCAATAGCACGTCCAAACTTATGCCAACCGGATATTTCTTGAAGTTCGTTATTGTCGTTAACAGATAAATCTTGAATTTTAACATTTGCATTTACCTGTGTTATATTTGTTATTGTTGACATAATAATCCCCTTTTAGTGACAACTTTTTTGCCGCTGATATGTTTTTGAATATATATTGCAAAAAGGCGTGCCATTAGAACGTAATTTATACACGCATCATAGAATTTAAGGTAATTTTATGTGAAATGTATCGCCGCTGTTCACGTCAATCCATTCATTTTCCTCAATTATTGGACGATTGGTCTCG
>CAYJPB010000072.1:0-10942 GCA_964371955.1 uncultured Desulfovibrionaceae bacterium
ACACTTTTATATCTATACGAAGGATTACATTCAAGGCTAATATCACTAAGAGCAACTTCCGCAGATAGTTCATCTTCAAAGCTGTACGTCTTAATAAGAATACTATTATTTTCTTCTTCACATTGATGAGCTTCAGTCAATCTCACTTCACAACTATTGCGAATAGTTGCGTATATTTCCTTAAGAGTTTTCTTATTATCATGTTCAAGAAATGGTGATTTTTTAAAATCCCATGAAATTTCTTTAGAATCCCAATCTGCCTTCGCAAGCGAAATCAACTTATCCACATTATTTATTATTTGCTCTTTGTCTGCTACTTTTGATGGATATGGAAACTTACTTATACTTCCTGCAGTCGTATTAATACCCGGACAAAGAACTTCTTTTACTAGAGCACTTACTTTGGAATTTAGATAAGCAAGCAACAAGAAAAGAGAATCTTGATTAGCTGTAAAAAGAGAATCTGACGTTTGGTCAAAAATAGTTTCTTCTGGAAGATAACGTATAGCGAGGGATGAATTTATCCTGTTCCATGTGAGCCCTGCGCTTTGAGCATACTGAAGCTCATTAAATATTGAGCTTTTGTGCTGTCTAATTTGTTCACCATCATTTTCCCAGTCCACAACAGAGTAGAAGTTCCCAAACCATTTTTTGGAGCCTCCGCCTGTCATATAATTTATCCATTTGTTACCACGTTTATTATCTGAAATTTCAAACCAGTATCTAATAAATAATTCATTGTCTCCTGTTTGTAGACCTGTTACAGTTCTCACACCAGCGGTTTTGAAGTCTTTTTCATTCTGGAAAAGACTAAATAATTCTTTAGCAATCCAAAAAACAATCGGGGTATCAGGTAATAACATAAATTTTTCAGAAGAAATACGAAATCGAGAATGAGAAAATGGGTTTTTAATTGCTTCAAGGGCTTTTTCTTTGGTTTCTTCAACTCCTGTAAATTCGGACAAATGTAGTCACCTGAGAAATTTTTGATAAAGTTATTCTCAAGAGTAAAAGCACAGATTGTTACAGTAGCATCACTAAATCCCGATGGATTTAATTGCATAAGCGACGTAATTGTTTTTTCGTTAAGAAGAAAAAAACGCAATTTAATATACGAAGCTGTAAACATCCATACATTAGGTGTCATAAACGCAAGTTTTCCACTGGGTAGAGCCAATTCTGTATTTCTAACAATAAATGCAGAAAACAAATCATATTTTGCATCTTTATAGTTTGTTTTTAGCATATTACTCAAGCTCTCGTTCATACCCTTTTTGTTGCCCATATAAGGAGGGTTCGCAACAACTACATGATATTTTTGCTGTAAGTAACTAGCTTGTTTTAATACTAATAAAATTTTTCTCTTTGTTTCTTCGAGTAGTAAGTCACCTGTAAATTTCTGTTTCTCTAGCTCTATGTATAAATCTTGAATATTCGCTTCATAAGGACGAATTAATGAACCAAATGTTTTAGAGTTCTCAAACTGTAAGCAAAGCATTCGAATAGCTTTAGCTAAACTGCTATTTACTATTTTTTTTAAATAGTTATCAAGCTCATCTTTTTCAAAAAATATATTATCTAATACACAAATGGAAGGTAAGCACTTGCAATTAAAAAACCTACGTGATTTTTCTCTTGCTTTCATCACAAGAGCAAACGACGCCAACTCACCAGCTCTTTCATCAATTTCAATACCATGTAAATTGTGCTTTAAAATCAACTGAGGAATATCAGATAAGTCATATCCTTCTTCTTCATAAATCGCGTAAAATAGGTCAAATGCGTATACAAGGATGTGCCCAGAACCACACGCAGGGTCACAAACTTTTAACTCTTTGGGAGAAGATATTTTGGGAAAATCAACTTCTGGATATTCCGGCTTAATATAATAATCCATTTTTTCTGCTATCATAGAGGTTGGCTTATTCAACAACCATAAGCGCCCAAGACTATTATCAACCAAGTAACGAACTATCCAATTTGGTGTAAAGAGTTGCGTTGCCGCAGGAATTTCCTCAGATAAAACTTTCCTATTACTTTTCATCCTCTCAAAAACTTCATCTTTCTTTTCAGAAATATAATATTGGTATAGCCAACCCAACACTTCAACATCTTTACAATTTGCTGGAGTAAGAGCTTCACGAGTAAAGGCAATAATTGAAGTCCCCGAAAGAACATCATCAGGCATAAGAAGTTCTGTATAGTCGTCAATCTTTTCAAAAAGAAAAGGCATAAACTCATACCAGTAATTTGATACAGCAATAATTAAAAGTTTATATGCCTCATTTTGTGGATTATTACTTGTAACTCTACTCTCGAGTAAATCAAAAATCTCTTTATGTTTTTGCGATGGGATAATACTTCCATCAATATGTCCTTGCTTTGCTTCAACTAATATTTCGGGTTGAAATTGCCCTGGCTCTGATGGCGATAAAACTTGAATTTTATTATAACCTTTAACATCCATAAAGCGCAAAGCACAAAAACGGTTAAACCATGTGTACGCAACTCTTTCAACAACTTCGCCATGCGAAGATTTTTTTATTTGTACTTCTAACTCTGAAACAGCTCTTGAATTGTTACGCCGTGCAAGACTATTTACAGCCAAAACTTCATTCAGTTTTACCGTCACTTGCTCTATAAGAGCTTTTCTTGCATATTGCGCAAAACGCTTGATTTGAGTTGTGTTCATAGTATTTAGGGGGCAAGTGTTGTAGGAATGCGTTTAACTTGCCATTTGTCGAAGTTTTCATTCCACTTGTCAAAATTTACAACTTGGCATGATTCTACAATAGATTTTTTCCAGTGCGGATGTAGCCTTCTTACAGGTAACTCAGAGTGCAGAACTTTTTTTATTTTAGTGTTAATTGCATTATCAAAATTTAATAAACATAAGTAATGAATTGGTTTATCAACCTTTTCTTCTGCAAATCTATAGAGAAATGTATCCCTATATTTATACTTTAAATAATTTTTAAGCCATCTAAAACTATCTTGTCTCTCTTTTTTTTCTGTGTCACTCGAAGCGGTGTCTATATCACAATAACTTAAGTCATCGTAATCCTTAATTTCTATAAAAAGGTATTCTCTTTCCAACTCAACAATAATATCAACAGCTTTCATTGGCGCATTATAATAACGGGGATTTTGTTTGTCTTTTTCGTCAAAAATAAAAGCATCAATAGCATCAGTAAAGTCAAATTCAAACCCATCTGTTGTTACAATCATTTACCTAAACCTCCCATCTCATTTTCAATCTCTTTGTCAACAATATAGCCAAATGCTTCATCAATAGGGTTAGGGTTTAGTTCTTTATAGTTTGGGGTTGAGCGAATTGAAAGTTTATCACCTTCATTACGATAGAGAGTGTGGAAGAGAATATGGTCAGCCTTTTCTGAATCGACAAGCAAGTCAAACCATTTCAGTAACACGTAATCATGAGTAGCTAAAATTATTTGCTGTCCCTGACGTGAAAGCTCTAGTAATATTTCAACAAGTTTTTCCATGAGGTTAGGATTTAAATTTGCTTCAGGTTCATCCCATATAAGAGGCCCGCTTTGCCCCGGATTAATTACACCGTTTTCTAGTAACCGAGCTAAAGAACCAAGCTTTCGAAATCCCTCAGCTACAGCATTTGCAGATAATTCATCGTCTTTTGTCTTAAATGTAACTTTACCTCCTCCATGGAAAACAAATTTTCCACTATATATTTCTTCAAGTTTTTCTATGGCCCATTTTGATTTTTCATGTAGTTTTTCTTGGCGTAGAAGTGGTAAATCTAAAGCTAAACAAAGATCACTATAAGTTCTGTCAAAGGATAGTTGATATTTTGAATAGACACTGATAAATCCCTCCATAAATGAAAGAACTTCTTTTGTAGGAATAAATGTGACAGTGTTTAGACTATGTATCGTATTGCTCTTAAGGGCAATATTTTGTGAATTATTATAGAAATTATAATTGAATAACTCATTATTTATCATAGCAGAAACTTCTGCTTGCTCCTTTGCTCCCTTATGGTGTAATTTACCTAGTTTTCTATCTAAGGGAAGAAACAAGTCTACCAAATCATCTGTCAATCCAGCGTTCAACTGATCTGTTTGCATAGCCTTATTGCTAGATGTAACTGGCGGAACATCTAATCTTGTAAAAGGACTATGATATGTACTATATATAGCTTTGAGTAACTGACTTTTACCCATACCGTTCTCACCAATAATAACATTGATTTTTGGTGAAAACTCTAGTTTTATATCTTCAAAAGCCATAAAATTTTTAAGTGCTATTGAATGTATCATACTTGTATCCTTTTTCCATTTTTGAGTTCTGCTAAATATGCTTGTTTTACATTTTCTAAGTATTGTTCAAGATCATCTTCACTTGAAAGATATGCTTTGTCAAACGAAACATTGATGCGTGCATGTGAAACATATTCAATTCTTTCTTGTTCTGAACTTGCTTGTCCACCCTTGCTACTTTCTTTGGTTCGTATAAACCCGTCAAGGAGTGAAAGAATTTGGGGATAATCATTATCTTCAAAAAAACGCTTGCTCTCGCGTATTGAGTCAATATTGTCTTCATGCTCAATTTTTTGCAGAACCACAGAAAATGGTTTTTCAAGCTGTGCTTTTTCTTCTACATCAAGAAGAATATACCCTATTTGGTTAACTAACTGTCTTTGACGGTTTTTTATTGCCTCGATGGCATTTGCTCTTTCACTTTGAACAAGTTCTTTAATAACAAGCAGGAGTTTTTCCGAGTTTAAGGTTAAACGCCTTATTGAATCACCTTTATAGCAATCTGAGCTTTTAAGTATATGTTCAATATCTCTTTTTTCGGTGAGATCCTTCAAATACGATAGGTGACTCAAATTTGCTCTATTTTCTTTCAGCAACAGATTTGCCTTATCAAAGACTTTTTTGCCTTGTCCTGATATAAATTCTTCTATCTTATCAAAGAAATATTCTTTCAAGTCTAGCAAAGACTCCAAATAATCTTTTAAATCTGTCAAAAACCATGTATAACTTTTGTTTGTAAGACTTTCGATTTTTGCTAAACTCTCTTTATACATTTGATTAAATGGGTAATCCTCACAGAGTGGTAGTAATTTAAAATAGCTTTTATATTTTTCTTTAGTGAGCACTAGAGAGTTTTCGGCCAGCTTTTTCGGCTCTACTGAATCCGGTACAACTTTTAGAAAATCAGTATAAAACTCCTTGAGAGTTCTGACTTGCAATGGGGTATAATCTTGTACGGGGCTGGTAATTAATTCTTCGCGTGTTCGAGAGTTTTTTAATCCACTTGCAACTTGCTTAGCATCAAGATATGTTCCACTTTGACTTATTTCAATTTTTCCATACGAAAATAATCTCGCCACAAGACAAAGAACAGCGGCATTATACCAACCATAAGGAATATGTTCAAATCTATCTGAAATAGCTTTTACTGTTGTTTTTACTCCATTTCTGTCATTAGCAAGAATAAAAGAAAGAACCTCTTGCTCAGCTTCGTTTAAGCTTATTCCAACAAGATCACTTTCATAAAGAACAAATTCAGCAATTTGATTTTCTGTATAAGTTTTCCCATGCAACAGGTTAAGGTTTGTATATGCCTTTGTAATCAACTCTTGAAAGGCATACTCAACTTTTTCTTTAGCTCCACTGCCCGCAGGAGCATAAGGTTGACCCTTTACAAAAAAATCTCCTGTTATAATTGCTTCATGGAGTTGTGCTTGAATCAACTCAAGTCTTTTCGTATTTTGCTTACCTTTTTCCTCAAGAATATGTTTTTTTTCGCCTTCTTGAAGGTCAATAGGATTTTGACGACGATATTGTTCGGACTTCAAATAGTGTGAAATATCTTGAGCTAAGCGAGAGTGTGCATTGAGCTTTATCAAAAGCTCATTGATATTATTTTCAAGTAATATACTATTACTATCAAAACCTGAGTAAAAAGGAGTGACAATATGAATAGTCAGTTCTTGTTCTCTACCATCAATTTGCCCATCAATTTTACGTGCAAACAGATAATCTTGATTGTTTGTATGCCGTATTTTCCTACTTGTGCCAAACATTTTATCAAATACTATTTCGCTGATAAACTTAATAATATTTAAGTTATCAATATAAGTATTTTTTATTTCTTGTTCAATATCTTTTTCTTTGTTTGTAAGGTATTCAAACTGTTCTCCAGTATTCTGAATATATGTTTGCTGTTCCAAGAGATTTAAAGCTTCATCCACCTTTCTCTTTAACTCTGTTGGGTTTTGTGTAAAGCTTTCTTGCATGAGAACACAAATATTTCTAGGTGTTGCTTTAAAGCCGTTGATATATTTCACTAGAAAAAGCGCTTTTAAAATTTTTATGGCGAAAGTATTTTCAAGGTTTCTCTCCGCTGTAAAAATCGCACTTTGTATATTTGAGCGAAGCGTATTGCGTATACCCTCAAACATTAAATCAAATGAGGGGATGACTCCAAGCACACCATTTTGCGAAAGCTTTAAAACTTGTTGAAATACTCCAAGCATTGAGCGTTCACCTACCGAATTATGATGTCCTTCAAAAGCGTTGTGGTACGAAAGGCTTTTTATAGCAGATTGGAATAAATCAAATTGATAGGGGATAAATGGGTAAAGTTCCACAAAATCTTCTTCACTTTCAAATAATTTGAATTTTAGCGAAGCATCGCCAAAGTGAAAAAGTGTTTTAAAGTTATTATGCTCAGTTTTATAAAGTATAGAGATAATCGATTTAACATCTTCTTTTTTTTCAAGAAGGCGTTTTTGTATAACTTCTGCAACATTTGCACTGGTTAATTTCATTCTGTTTGCAAATCGTGCCTGAATTTTTGAGAAGTCATTAGCATGGCGTGCATTCATCTCCCCAATAATTGAATCCATATCTTCTTGAGCGGTAACAATTATCCATGCTTTCCCCTTGCACTTTGTCATAAGGCTTTCGGCAATGGTTTGTAGATTTGTCATAAGCTTAATATTTTCAGCTATGTATTGCCCCACTTCATCAACAAAAAAGTTTAATCTGAAATTTGGATTTTCTTGCTTTTGTATATATTCATGAACTTGGTTTGCAAAATCCTCAATAGATAATGTATAAAGTTTACTATATTTGTCTAAAATATCAGACGAAACAGATATATCATCTCCGGTTATTTGAGCATAAGCAGAGGCAATATTTGCACCTTCAAATAAAGCTTGTTCTCGCCCTAGTTCCCATTCCATACCGGACTTACTTTTATAAACACTTTTAAAAGACCCGAGAAGTCCTCTATTGTCTAAATCTCTCTCAAATTGTGCAATATAGCTTTGCTTCCCGTAATAACCACACATTTCATCAAAAACTTTCACAAAAACAGCAAGCAGAGCATCTGCTTCGCCTTTATTAATAACATCTGTTTTCTGGTCAATATTAAATAGTATGCTCTTTGCAGGAATTCCGGAAAGTTTTTGTAATCGACCTTTTAAAAAGGTGTTTGAAGTAGATTTTTCTGTAAAGAAATCCAAAGGAGAATTTCCCTCGAGGCTTTTATTTTCTAAGACAAGTGCAAGCATCTTTAATAAATGTGATTTACCTGATCCGAAAAAGCCGGAAATCCATACTCCATTGCTATTTCCAGCGTGGAAATTAGTATATACTTCTAAGAAATTTTCCAACTGTGAAGCAATTTCTTTTGTAATAACATATTCTTCAAGTTCGTTGCGTAGCCCCTCAGTGTCATCAGCCTTGATAACACCTTCTATCGGGCGGTCTATAGCCTTTTCAAATAAATCCTTAATAATATAATCCATAACTAATCCTTTGTGGCATAGTCAAAAATATTAAATGCTCTGTAGTATTTATCGTCTTCTAATTTGCCAAATAAGTTCAATGATGCCCCGCCGACAGTCGAGTGCGAATATTCACCCGGAAAAAACAATACTGTTGGCTTGTCTTTTGCTTTACTTTGTAAATTATTTAATACATTATGCGAACGAATATAAGGATACACCTCTCCTATGCCATGTAAAAATAGAACATCAAAATTAGCTGAATTCATTTTCTCTTCTATTTTGGGTACTATATGAGAATTAACATCAAGCACATTTTGAAATAGTTCTTTCATCTGAGTTTTTGAATATTCTTTTTCTGTTTGAATAACTCTGTCCCAAAGCGATCGTGCTTTGAGTATGTCAATAGACAAATCATAAAGATTTATTGAAAGGACGGAAACATTATATTTAGATTGAAGCCTTTCTGTAATCATAGTGATAGATTGCGCCATATCTACCGAATTTTCTACATTATAAGGACAAATAAAAAAGGGAATTTCATTACCAAGGCCTCTTTTTTCGAGAAAGCTAGAGCTAGAAACTGTGCTTATGATGTGATCTGTTATTGCAGACATTGACTTGTACGCTTGCTTCATAGTTGCTCCGTAATATTTTCAATATAACTATCATAAAGGGGAAAAAATTTCAAATCTTCAGCACTGCTTTCTAAAATAATTTTTGCTAATTCTTTTGTTGGTTGAACAGGAATTACTATGTTGTCCTTAGTGAGTATACCTACATCTTTGGCAATTTTAAAAAGAACTTGTCTCAATTTTCCTTTAGTTGCTTCACTGATTTCTTCCAGCTCAGAATGAAACTCTGCCTTGTGTAAATAAAACACAGAAAAATCATCATAAGTCACAGTTGTGCGCATTATGAGATAGTGTTCACGGATAACTTCCTTTGCAAAATCGCCAATAAAGCTATATCTACGACATATTAAAATCCATAAAAAGTAAAGTTGCTCTTGATAGTTTGCATTAACAAAATAGTTGAGCTCAAGTAGGGATAAGGGTTTTAGCCTAGAAATCAGCTCAGAAGAAATTCGTTTGAGTGAACTTACAGCTTTTGCTTGCAGTAGGTTGTTGTTGATTGTAGTCAAATACACCTTATCCCAGTCTTTTACTTCAAGATAAAGAGAAGCCATCTTGACTGACTCATGATATAAAAGCCCTCCGGCTGTAAATGATAAACTATATTTGGCAGGACTCATTTGACACATTCTCCTAATAGCAATTCTACTAAATAACATATTATTTTGTACTGTAAATTCTATACATTTCTCCCCTCACTTGTCAAGGACAGGAGATTTTAATTTAAATCCTTTGCCTGTGTATATTCTGTTTCATTTTCCCCAAAAAAATCGCATTACCAAATTGCTTGATAATGCGATTTTATTTTTTAAGGATACCTTTGCCAGTCTCAAGTTTTAATAACTATCCTACATAATACACCTCCAGATTTCTTATAAACAAAATTTTTGCTTATTCTGCAACAATATCACTGTTTTCTTCCACAAAAGCTGTGGTATCAATCTTTTCTTCAACAATCGGCTTAATTTGCTCAAAGCCGAAGAGGGCTCTGTCTCTTGCTCCTGTGACTGTAGCATCAAATTTCCCCATCAATTTTTTGTAGATTTCAGGGCTTGCCTCAATCTCGGCAAGCATAAATTCGCCTAGCAATTTTGCTTTTCGAAAATCATCTTTGCGAGCTCTTTCCTTAGCCTCCTTTTCAACCTCGACAATTTGTTTTTTTAACTCTTCTTCTCGCGCGTACAAGCTTTCCAGCTTTGTTAGGGGGTTTTTGTTACCCATAATAAATTCCTCCGTTTTCTGAATTTGCTATTAAGTATGGATAAATAAAATTCCAATTCATCAAAAAAAATATATTAAAAGCTAATTTTTTTTATATAATGTATTTTTAATTAATTGGACAAAAATATTGTTAGGGCGCACTACCACCTTGACATGAAAAAAGTGTCAATAACTACAACAATTGGAGGATTATCAAATGAATGAAACCCAAAATGATTGTCTATGTCACCTTGGTTTTAGGACCTCGTCTAGAGCTAACAAATATACTGCTACAGATGCGTACGAGTATATCAATAGGCTTGATAAAAATGCAAATAAAAAAGAGGATTTAGTTTATGCCCAATCAATTAATATGCCGAATTGGGCGCAAGACAAACCACAATATTTTTGGAAAATGGCAACAGAACACGAATCATATCAAGGGCGACAGGGCATAAATATTAACATCGCTTTACCAAATGATTTGCCACAAGAGTTAAATATCGAGTTAATGAATGAATTTGTTACAGGGCTTACCAATCACCCCAAAGGGGCGCTACCATGCTCTTATGCCTATCATTTTGATTGGAAAAAAGACATACCAAATCCACATTTTCATCTACTAATGTATGAGCGACCAATCACTGAAATCAGCAACAAACATTCTCCAAGGCAATTTTTTAAAAAGGCGAATAGATCCAAACCTGAACGTGGGGGAGTGAAGAAAATTACATTTTTTAAAAAGGGCTACAACATCAAGAAAATCAGAGACGTATGGGCGGAGTTGGTAAATGGATACCTTGAATTTGTGGGAAGTCAGCTACGAATGAATCCGCTCTCCTACGCAGACAGAGGCATATTACAAGTACCACAAATACACTTAGGTTCAAAATCATCACATCAAAAAAAGGAAGGAAAAATGACAACACGAAGTGAAAGAAACGAAGAAATAATGGATTTTAACAGACGAATTATCGAAACTGATTGGATTGATTATGCGCTGTTTGAGTTGGCAAATTTTCTCAATGAAATTGCGGAAAACAATTCTGAGCTACTCAATCAATTACATTTTGCAGAAAAAGAGAGGTACTTTAAGTTTATGGTAATTTTTCAAAGAGCTTTACAAGAAAACACATTGCAGGAACTTGTTGAATACTATCTTGCTGAATATAAAGAACTCGATTTAACAAATCAATTGGAAGAAATTATCAACTCTCTTCTTTTGGGAGGCGTCGATAAAAATGAAATTATTAATGACCTCGCTGGTAAAACTCTTGATATTGAATTTGCAGATTTATCTTTTGCTGTTGATGTTTATTACCAT
>CAYJPB010000073.1:0-10935 GCA_964371955.1 uncultured Desulfovibrionaceae bacterium
TCTTTATCCACATACCTCCACTTAGAGAGCGAAAAAGAGATATTCCGATTCTATTGCAATATTACTACAATTATTACATTCAAAAATTACAATTGGAAAACCCACCACAACTTACAGAGAAAACTCTCTATCAATTAACCAATTATGCATGGACAGGAAATGTGCGTCAACTCAGGCATGCTGTTGAACGCTCGCTTCTTCTTAAGAAAAGCAGAGTGAACAATAAAATGGATTTCAGCTTTTTGCCCGATCTTTTTATAAGTCAACCAAAGAAAAATGAAAAGATGACAAAAGAAGATATTGAAAAAGTTCTCAGACTCACCAACGGCAGAATACAAGGCCCGGGTGGTGCTGCCGAGCTTTTAAAGATGAACCCCGGAACGTTAAGGAGTCGATTGAAAACTCTTGGTATCCCTTTCACAAAAAAGGACAGAGAAAGTTATGTAGAATGTTGTCAAGAATAATTGTATAATACCACACTTACACCACGTCAATCCGATCTATAGCAAATTCTTATAAAGTTCATGAATATTAGTATATTACAAAGGTTGCCCTGAAGATGAAACTATTGGGGTTTCCAAAGGGAATTATTCCCTTTGCCCCCGCCAAATGTATGTTGGGGCGATACTATGCCTGTCAACATCATCTTAAATCGATTTTTGGCTATAACTCGGATTCACGTGCACTTACACAGAGAGATTTCATCTAAAAATCTCTCTTGCTTTTGCCATGTTTTTGCGTATTTTTACACCAAATGGGCAGTTTGGTTCACATTTTCCGCACATGATACAATCGCTTGCATTTGTTTTAAGCGATGAATAGTGCTGACGTACGCTATCAGGAACTACTTCTTGCTGTAAAGCTAAATCCATATATTTTGTCACAGCGGCAATATCAATTTGCGATGGACAAGGCTGACAATGGTTGCAATACATACATCTACCTGTCATCACAATTTTGTTATTACTTGTAAAGATATGAGAATATTCACGTTCTTTAGCTGACACTTCATAATAAGCCACAGCCTCTGTCACCTGCTCAGGCTTATCGCATCCAATAAGCACAACCTTTACACCGCTTCTATCTAAAGAATACTGTATACATTGTGGCACAGTCATTGCTATACCAAAGGGCGAACTTGCTTCACTGAGTAAACTCCCCGCGCCAAGGGCTTTCATAACAGTAATTGCTACACCTAAATTCTCACAGGCGCTATAAAGTTCTTGTCTGGCAGGATCGACTGTCCAAGAGCTTTCGCCAAGCCCCTTAAAATCAATCAAGCTATATACGTCTGTATCAGGATGCTCTAAATCATACGCAGGGTTTATGCTGAATAATAACACGTCAATTAAGCCACTTTCTACTGCTCTCAAGGCTATATTAGGATTGTGAGAACTAAGCCCAATATGCTTGATTATTCCTTTTGATTGTAGCTCTTTAGCGTATTCAATGATTTCAGTTTCAAAGACTGAGTTGTAATCTTGTTCATCATCGACATAATGTATCATGCCAACGTCAATATAATCTGTATCAAGCCTTGTGAGCAAATCTTCAAATGATGCTTTTGTTTTTGAAATATCACGGGTTCTTTCGTATTGCTCGTCTTCAAAAACAGTGCATAGATGCCCTTGTATGATAAATTTTTTGCGGCTACCCTTGAGTGCATTGCCGATAACATCTCGGGTAGGAGCTTGGGGCATGAAAATATCAATATAATTAATGCCCACTTCTTCGGCTTTATCAATAATGGATTTTGCTTCTTCTTGGCTTTTTCCGTTAAACCATTCACCGCCAAGCCCAATTTCAGAAACTTTTATTCCTGTTCGTCCAAGTGTTCTATAGTCCATAATATTTCTCCCAATGCTTATTTGACTTTTCTATCAAAACAGTCAATAAATATCATTATAGTAAAAACTACACTATAGAAATGCGTTAAGTCAATAAGGCACTTTTTTAGCGTATAGTGAAAAAAAGGTAACTATTGAAGATATACGAGCTGAGATTGCTAAAAATGTGGAAAAATGTTTTCTCACAAAAGAATAATCGAATTACCGGAAGAATAAGGAAAACCACATGAAAACAATTGAAAACAGCCCAACACTTGAAACAGAAAGACTGATTCTTAGAAAATTTCAAGAAGATGATCTGAACGCCTTTTTAGAGATTGTCAGTGATGAGAATGTAACAAGATATTTGCCTTGGAATACAATCACAGAAGCGGAAGAAGCTATGAAATTTCTGGAATCAAAATTTCTGCAGACATATAAAAACAAAGAAGAGTATCGTTACGCTATCTGTCTAAGAAAAGACAATAAGCCTATTGGATTTATTGGAATATTTCATTGGGAGGATTGCAGTTTCGGTTACGGACTGAAAAGTCCTTACTGGAATCAAGGAATTGCTACAGAAGCAGCTCATCGCTTTGTTGAAAAAATCCGTGCTAATGGATATTCTTTTCTCACAGCAATCTTTGATGTGAATAACCCCGCGAGTGGTAAAATTATGGAACATATAGGCATGAAATACAAATATAGCTTTATAACAAAGGGAGAGGCAATCCTTTTTCGCCTGTATCAAATAAATTTTAACGAAAAGGACGATAATGTCTACATGGGATATTGGGAGAATGCAGAAAAAGCATACATTGAAAAAAACAATGCGAACCATCACACAATGAATTGTGCAGACGTTTCATCTTGATCAAATATAGTCTCACACGTCATTCTAATTTTTTTTATGCTTCGCACATAAAAACTTCATTGCGTAAAAAAACGTAGCTTATATAATAAAGGGGCTTGTTCGCTAAAGCCTTTGTTCGCTACGCTTTTGTAAAGTTTTTCAGTCAAATTAGAATGACGTGTACAGTCTCAAATATCTCCCGCTTTTTTTGCTTGCGAATGAAAGTAATGTGTATTCTTGTGCTTTATATTCTCATCGCACTTAAGCCATACTGAATATATTGATTGAAGTTTTTCTTTATTTCTTCTAAAGACCGCGTATCTTGATCCAAAAAATAATTACGTAACAGACAAGCTGTTCCAACCGCAATAAAACTAAAAAACTGCTTTGCTACAATATGATTTTCAAATTGGGATACCAATTGCTTATTCAACATTATATGCTCAACAAATACATTTTGTAATTTATCCATGAAGCGAAAAGCCATACTTGAAGAAAGTAATTTTGCGTATGAATCTTTATTCATTTCCACATGTTCGAACATTGTATCGAGATAAGACGAACAGTCCATTTTTGCTAAATCATTTGAAGATTCTTTAAGATTAGTTACAATAAGATGTATATTTTCGTTTTCTATATCCTCATAGATAGCGTAAATACCTTGATAATGCGCATAAAAAGTTCCTTTGCTTATATCTGCAAGTTCTATAATTTCTTTAATTTTAATTTGAGAAATATCTTTTTTGTTGACAAGTTCATAGAATGCTTCGCGAATCATTCTTTTTGAACGCAATGCATTTTTGTAAATCGGTTTAGACATAACAAGCCTTTTTATACCATTTTGTCCAAATAGTATAATATTATACTTTTTGAGCAAAATAGATCATTGCATAAAATTGTACTTTTAGTATATTGTTTTTAAAATAAAAAATCAAGAAATGAATACCTATAAGAATTGTTTTTAAAATTCATCAATGGTATCATTTAGTTGTAATTTTTATAAAGAAAACAGTTTATAACTACTCATTAAATAAAAGGGAAATATTATGAACAGCATTGAACAATTGGTGAAAAATCAGCGAGAATATTTTTGCAATAACCACACTTTAGCTATAAGCTTTAGAGAGAAACAATTGCGAACTCTGCTCAATCAAGTCAAGAAACACGAAAATGAAATTATGCAAGCAATTAAACTGGATTTAAACAAGTCTGAATTTGAATCGTACGCAACAGAAATTGCTATTGTTTATGAAGAGTTGAACTTTATGATTAAAAATTTAAAGAGACTCACAAAAAGAAAAACTCACAAAACACCTATTGCTCACCAGCCGGCAAAAAGCTACACCTATTATGACCCTTTTGGTTGTGTGCTTATCATGTCGCCTTGGAACTATCCATTTCAACTGGCACTCGCACCTTTAGTTGGAGCAATTGCCGCGGGGAACTGTTCTGTTGTAAAGCCCTCAAATTATTCATCTCATACCTCAGAAGTAATTGCAAAAGTGCTCAGCGTTTTTCCTGATGAATATATTGCAGTTGTGCAAGGCGGCAGAGCAGAAAACACAGAATTATTGGAGCAAAGGTTTGATTATATCTTTTTTACAGGCAGTCCGGATGTCGGCAAGCTTGTTATGGAAAAGGCATCAAGATATTTAACTCCCGTTTCTTTGGAACTTGGCGGGAAAAGCCCTTGCATTGTTGATAAAACGGCAGATATACAACTTTCGGCAAAACGTATTGTGTGGGGCAAGTTGCTCAATGCAGGCCAAACATGTGTCGCTCCGGATTACATTTTGGCAGAGGAAAGTATAAAGGATGAATTAGTATCTGCTATAAAGGAATATATTGAAGTTTTCTATGGGAAAAATCCTGAAAAGAACAGCGAATACCCAAAAATTATCACAAAAAAACATTTTGACAGGTTATGTTCTCTCATTCCAAAAGATCTGCTAAAGGTAAATGAAGAAACCTTGCAAATAGCACCTACTGTTCTGCCTGACGCTACTTGGGACAGCAAGGCTATGCAAGAAGAAATATTCGGGCCGATATTACCTGTTCTGACATTCAGTAATATAAACGAAGCAATCGATGAAATAAACAAACGCGAAAAAGCGCTGGCATTATATCTATTTACTACGGATAAATCGACTGAAGAAGAGGTATTAACAAAAGTATTCTTCGGCGGCGGTTGTGTAAACGACACAGTTACTCATGCGGCAAATCATCATATACCTTTTGGGGGTGTGGGAAATAGCGGCATGGGCAGATATCATGGAGAAGAAAGTTTTTACACTTTCAGTCATACCAAAAGCATTATGAAAAAGAGTAATTTAATGGATAACAATATGCGTTACGCTCCATACAAAAATAAACTCAATCTACTAAAGAAAATTCTTAAATAATGTTTTTTCTAGAGCATGTGCAATCTTTATTGGACATGCTCTAGATAGTGCCGTCAAAATATCTATGTAATTTTTTTGATTTTTCTTTCTTTTTTAAAGGGAATACCAAGAGCTTTCATGCGACTTCTCAAGGTTGCAGGATGTATATTAAGGGCTTGTGCCGCACCGTTTTCTCCTGAGATTTTACCGAGAGAGTTTTTTAAAGCATTAAGAATTTCAGATATTTCTGTTGTGTTTTGTCTTTTTCCTTTTTCTTGTAATGTATGGGAATTTAGAAAATCAAATTCCACATCTTTTCTTTCTTTGCTGATTGCTTTAAACACCGCTTCCTCAATCGCATGTTTTAATTGACGAACATTTCCCGGCCAATCGTATTCAATAAGCTTATTCACTGTTTGGTAGCTGATTGTTGGAGGATTTTCAATAGTATTTTTTTCTATTGTTAAGGCATAGAAATATTTAATCAGATATTTTATATCTAATTTTCGCTTGCGCAGTGGAGGTATTTCAATATGGAAACCTTTGATTCTGTAATAAAGATCCTCTCTAAATTTTTCTTGCCGTACCAGTTCTTCAAGGTTTTTATTTGTCGCAACAATAATCCTTGCATCAACGCTTACAGATCGTTCAGAACCTATTCTTTGAATTTTCTTATTTTCTAAAACTCGCAAAAGACGCGCTTGAGAGTTGAGTGACATTTCTCCTATTTCATCAAGAAAAATTGTGCCTTTATCCGCCTGTTCAAAATATCCCCTTTTTGCTTGAACAGCGCCTGTAAAAGCTCCTCTCTCAAAGCCGAAAAGTTCGCTCTCAAGAAGAGATTCCGGAATTGCCGCACAGTTTACCTCCACAAAGGAATTATTCGCCCTTGTCGAAAGAGTATGAATTGTTTTGGCAATCAGTTCTTTTCCCGAACCGTGCGGCCCTGTTATAAGAGTTGTGATGTTGTAGGGAGCAATGGTTTTGACTTCTTTTACAATTGAATGAAGATTGGGGCAGGCGCTTAGTTGCTCTTCATAAGAGGAGGGTAAAGCTATTTTTGAGGCGAGGAATACTTGGGGTTCATAATTGCTTTGATACATTTCAAAAACTATTTTCTCTAAAAAAGGGCGTAATAATCCCAATAACTCAACGTGTTCTTCGTTGAAGGCATCAATTTGCGATGTAAAGCATGTGACAAACATAAAAGAAGAGAAATCTTCACTTATTTGAAAAGGAAAAAAAAGCACCGAATTAGCATCAAAATTCAATTGCTCAAAGAATTTCACATTCTTTTCGAGTCGGTTTCGCAAATAAATCTTTTTTAAATTACTGTTGCGCTCTTTTTCAACTAATTTCATGGGAAGCAGGTACTCAAGTCGATAGGAATTGCCTATAATTCTTTCCGTGAGGGAATACTCAATAAGAATATTCACCAATTTTGTTTCTCTATCAGTTTTACAGCACAAAATTTTTTCGAAAGGAATTTCTTGTCTCAACAATTCAAAAATTTCTAACAGCGCTTCTTCTTTAGGATATTTACTCAAAAGAGAGTGTAAAATACTGTAATAATCCTTTGTCATTTTTTACCTCATTAAAAAAATGTTATCACGAAAAATCTTATAAATGTAAATATATCAATTTTTTATAACTTAATCAAGCTCAAAAAAACATGACTTCTTTATTTTGCTGTTTCACGAATTAAACATAACATATTGATATAATAATATAAATAATATGGCACGCTATTTGCTATATTCGTTTAAAAAATATTGGAGGCGATTATGCAAAAAAATGCTATTGTTATTATGTTTGACTCTCTACAATTTAACTATCTTGGTTGCTACGGAAATGATTGGATTAAAACACCAAATATGGATAGATTGGCGCGTGAAGGCGTTTTATTCGAAAACTCTTATACCGAAGGTGTGCCCACGGTGCCTTGCCGCCGTGCCATGCACACAGGTAGATACACCTTACCGTATGCAGGCTGGACACCAATGACTATGGAGGATACATCCATCGCAGACTTATGCTGGGGAAGACCGATTGACACAGCTCTTATTTTCGATTGTCCTATGTATAGACTTCCAAAATTTGGCTACACTCGTGCTTTTGATAAAGTATGGTTCATTCATGGACACGAAGCTGATGACTATTTCTACGAACAAGACCCACTTTTACATCTAAATCCACAAGATTATGTTGATAATAAAAGCTTTAGTATTGCTGTGAATGCCTATGGCGAAGCAATGGCAGGCGTAACATTACATGAAATTGCCAACTACTTACGTCAACGTCAATATGGAGGCGCAGTAGAAGAAAATCGCTATGTGGCAAAAACAATTAATAAAGCAATTGAATATCTTGAACAGGTAGACAGAAGCAAACAATTCTACTTATGGATTGACTCCTTTGATCCACATGAACCATGGGATCCACCATCAGTTTACGATCCGGACAAAAAATGCCCTTACAATCCGGACTACGAAGGAAAAGATGAATTTTTGCCTTTTCCATCAACTGTAGAAGGACTTTATACCGAAGAGCAGCTCCACCACGTTCGCATGCTGTATGCCGAATTAGTTACTCTTTGTGATAAATATCTCGGAAAATTACTTGATGCAATGCGTCGTTTGGGCTTAGAAGAAAGCACTTTATTTATGATGGTTTCCGATCACGGTGAACCAATGGGTAATGGCGAACACGGACACGGAATCATGCGTAAGTGTCGTCCTTGGCCGTATGAAGAACTTGTGCACACTCCTTTCTTGGCAAAATGCCCCGGCGTGGAAGCAGGACAAAGAATTAAGGCCTATGTGCAGTCCTGTGACGTAGCACCAACTGTCTGTGACTGGTTAGGCATTGGCGTTCACCCTGATATGCAAGGTAAAAGCTTACTTCCACTTATGCGCGGTGAAGTTGAAAAAGTTCGTGATTTCGCAATTGCAGGCTATTACCCTTATTCATGGGCAATCTTCACAGACGATTGGTCATATATCCACTGGAACAAAGTGATGACTAATCCTCTGGAAATGGCAAGTTTCTATGGCGAAAGCATCGACAATTCACACCTTGCTGTTGATGGCGGTATGATGGGGCAACTCGCCCAACAAGACAGATCTGAAAAAGATAAAGCTGAGCTTCATAAAGAAAACGCAACTTTAGATGGAGCAGATCAATGGACGTGTACCCCTTCAAGTACATCTGAAGTGCCTGAAAAAGATGAACTTTACGATCGAAAAAATGATCCTTTTCAACTCAACAATGTTGCGGATAAGCACCCTGAAGTCGCGAGAAAAATGTTTGACACTCTCAGAGAGTTTATGACTGAACTCACAATTCTCTAAAACCAGCTTTGCTAAGCGAGTATTTGCAAATCACAAATCTTGCAAGTGCTCGCTTACATAGTAAAAAAGGAATGATTAATGGAAAAGATGAAAGCCCTTGTTTGGGAAGGAAATGGTGTTTACGGCTTACAAGAAGTTGACAAACCAACGATTTTAAAGCCTACCGATATTATTGGTAAAGTAACTGTAACAACTCCATGTGTAAGTGATGTGCATATTATTCACGGCGCTGTTCCTATGGCGACTTGCCCAAACATTTTAGGGCATGAATTTTGTGTAGAAATAGTTGAAGTTGGCAGCGAAGTAAAAAATTACAAAGTAGGCGATCATGCATTATCTAATGCAGGTACTTCTTGCAGAGCGTGTGATGTATGCCGTTCGGGACATACCACACATTGCCCTGAAGGCGGGCTTTTCGGCGCGATAACTCTGGCAGGCAGTCAAGCTGAATACATACGAGTGCCTTTGGCAGATAAAACATTATTTAAAATTCCTGACGGTTATAATGATGAAGATTTCTTATTAGTCAGCGATATGTATGCCACAGCATATTTCGGAATTAAAAATGCCGAAGTAAAAGAAGGGCAAACTGTTGTTGTTATGGGACTTGGCGCTATTGGTTTTTGCACATGTGAATTGTTGACAAAGATTTATAAAGCTAATGTTATCGCAGTTACAAGAAAAGACGACAGTTTGGATATAGCTTTAAAAGAAGGTATCGCACATCATACCGTAAATGCCACAGATCCTGAATTAGTCAAAAAGGTGCGTACATTCACACATGGGCTCGGTGTTGATTCAGTTATCGACACTACGGGCTCTGAAAGTGCTTTGAATCAAGGTTTGGCAATGCTCAGACACAGCGGCATACTTTCATCTATCGCTGTGTTTGGTAAACCTGTTTCTCTTGATATCCATATATATCAATACAGTAATATTAAATTCCATATAGGTATTCAGCAAACCGAAGGCGTTGCAGAAATGATGGAATGGGTAAAAGAAGGTAAATTAAAACCAAACTTTATGTTTACACATATATCACCATTAAACGACATTATGAAAGCTTATGAAATCTTTGGCAGGAAATCAGACGGCTGTATTAAGTGGTTAATAACTCCTTATGAACACTAGAGGATACTATGATTTCTATTATAAATACAAACAAAATTACTAAATCATCAATATTTATATTATTGACTCTCTTTATACTTACTCCTTCTTATGCGTGCGCTGAGGGTTTTGCCTTACAAGATTGGTCAGCTCGTGGATTAAGCTTAGCAGGCGGCTTGGTCGCTCGTGGCGGTGACCCTTCTGCAGCTGCTTTTAACCCGGCGGCAATCACCGAGCTTGACGGGCTTCAAGTACAAGTAGGATTAGAATTTGTCAAACCACACAACACAATTGTGATTGAAAATCACCCTACTAACCCTGCACTCAACGGCTCTTACGATGCATCAGATATCTTCTTCCTTGTTCCCAATGGTTATGCAACATACAAGTTGAATGACAATGTATCACTCGGTTTAGCTATGTTCTCACGTTTTGGTGCAGGCAACGAGTACGATAAATACTGGCCGGGCAGTGCAAACATGCATTATGTAAATCTTCTCACTTCTACCGTAAATCCCTCAGTTGCATGGCGCGTAAACGATATGCTCTCTCTTGCAGCCGGGGTGGAAATAAGCGGAGCTACAGTTCAGCTTGATCAAGGGTACAACCTTGGTACAGCAGGCTATGTAAACAGTTCACTCACAAGTCAAGGCATAACGTATGCGCTTGGTTTTAACTTAGCCGCACATGTACGCTTCAACGATTATTGTTCCGTCGGTTTGACTTATCGCTCCGGTGTAAGCTATGAATTTGACGGCGAATTAAGATTCGACAGACAAATACCTAATGTATTTGAAAACGCAAACGGTACAACAACCATGGACTTACCTTACGAAGTAAAACTTGGTTTTGCCTATGCACCGCTTGATAATCTTAGCTTTGAAGCAGACATTGCCTATTATGGCTGGTCTTCTTACCAAAACTTAGATCTCTATATAGATGGAGGCGGCATTATTCCCAGTGCCAAAGAATGGCAAGACACATGGCTTTTTGCCTTTAGCGCTGAATATGGTGTGAACGATTGGCTTACACTTCGTGGCGGAATTTCCTACGAAACAAATCCAATTCCTGAAAGCCATCTCGAGTATATGTCTCCTACGGGCGGTCGGTGGAAATACTCAATCGGTGCAGGTGTCAGACACAATAATTGGGCATTTGACTTAGGTTATGCATTCCACCATCTTAATAATGTAAACTTTGATAATAGTACTGTCAGCACAGTATTTGACGGACATACCGAAAGTATCTATGCAAATGCAATCAGCGCATCGATAAGCTATCGCTTCTAGAGCATTTTCAATTAAAAATCGTCCTATTAATGCTCTAGATACTTCATTTGAGCATAGCAAAATTGAAGTGCAAAAAGCAAGAATAGAAGCGGCTTTACCGTTTCGTTAAATGATTGCTTTTTGAAT
>CAYJPB010000074.1:0-10805 GCA_964371955.1 uncultured Desulfovibrionaceae bacterium
ATATTGCTTCAGATTAAGACATTATTCAAGTTTTTAGCAGAAATAAAAGGGTATAATATGAGTATAAAAATAACAATTATCGGTGCCGGACCGGGTGGATATATTGCCGCATTTGCAGCCGCAAGAAAAGGAGCACAGGTAACGCTTATCGAAGCGGATAATCTTGGCGGTACATGTTTAAACTATGGGTGTGTGCCGACAAAAACACTTAAGGCAAGTGCAGAAGCTTTGGAAAAAGCGCATAAATTAGAAAGCTTTGGCATTGTAGGACTTGGTGAAGCAAAAGCTGATATGCCTGCAATAATTAAAAGAAAAGATAATGTTACCAATATATTACGAAATGGGCTAGAAAAAACTTGCGCACAGCTTAAAATCAAAATTGTCAAAGGGCTTGGGCAAGTTATCAATGCAAATCTTGTGAAAGTCATTAATGCTGACAATGAAAGTATAGAAATTGAAAGCGATAAAGTTATTATTGCAACGGGTTCTCGCTCACTTTCTTTGCAGGGGCTACACGTTGATCATAAATATATTTTATCTTCTGATGATGCCTTGGAAATGCAATATGTTCCGGAAAGCATGATAATTGTTGGGGGTGGAGTAATCGGTGCTGAACTTGCCGGAATTTATGCAACTTTCGGCACAAAAGTTACCATTGTTGAAGGGCTCACACGTCTTCTTCCTGTACAGAGCATTGACGAAGAAATGTCAAAATTACTTCAAAGAGAGATGAAGAAAATAGGTATCAAGCAAGAACTGTGTCGTATTGTTTCAAACTGTAAAATTGAAAATAATAAAGTATTTGCAGAACTTGCGCCTTCACCATTTCTTTCGGAAGTGCCTGCAAACGCAAAAAATCCTGTAACAATTGAAGCCGATGTGCTCGTAGTTGCGGCAGGACGA
Source organism: uncultured Desulfovibrionaceae bacterium (assembly GCA_964371955.1). Classification (GTDB taxonomy): domain Bacteria; phylum Desulfobacterota; class Desulfovibrionia; order Desulfovibrionales; family Desulfovibrionaceae; genus CAYJAZ01. Next base: position 904 of record CAYJPB010000074.1, read on the forward strand.
GTACCAAATAGTGAAGGATTGGGGCTTCAAGAAGCGGGAATTGAAACTGACGCTCGCGGATGGATTGTCACCAACGAATTTTATGAAACAAATATTCCCAATATCTATGCAATCGGCGATATTTTAGGCCCTGAAAAAATTATGCTGGCACACATGGCTTCGACTGAAGCTACTGTTGTTATTGACAATATACTCGATAATTCTAAGAAAAGTGCAAATTATACTGTTGTACCTTCCGGTATTTTCACCTCGCCGGAAATTGCTTGCGTCGGCATCTCAGAGGCTCAAGCAAATGAACGCGGTATTGAAGTTGATTGTCCTATTTTCCAATTCCGTGAACTTGGAAAAGCGCAGGCTATGAGCGAACTTCCGGGTTGTTTCAAGCTTATTGTAGAAAAATCAAGCGCAAAAGTTTTGGGATGTCACATAGCAGGAGCTCACGCAACCGACCTCATTGCAGAAGCTACTCTTGCCATACAGTTGGGTGCAACAGCTCACGACATTGCCCACACAATTCACGCACACCCCACGCTTGCAGAAGGTTTGTTTGAAGTGGCGCAGAAGTGGTCAATTTTAAAAGATTAATGAAAAAATTGTTTAAAGATGAATTTTGTTTTTGTCAACATTATCTTTCATTACAGATAATTTTTTCAAAATGTATTCCCTCACGTGGAATAGCCTGTGATTCATAGGTTGTGGCGATTGCATTTGTAACAAAATGGACAGCATGATTAAGTGCGTCTTTTACGCTATAATTTTTGAGCATACAACCTGTGAAAACAGAGGCAAAAGTGTCGCCTGTGCCGGGGTAAAATGCCGGAATATAAGGACGTTTAATTATATGAAAGCGGTCATACTTTTTTTCATACGCAAGAAGAAGAACATAGCTGTTATCTGGCGTGGGAATTGATGTAATAACAACAATTTTCGGGCCTCGTGAAGCAAGGTATTTTGCAAGCTTTTTCACTTCGTCAAGCTTTCTTTCTTGTGTTTCTTCACCAAGTAAAAAACACACTTCCGAAAAATTTGGGGTTATAATATCTGCTTTTGCTGTGAGGGTTCGCATTGCTTCAACAATATCCGGCGTAATTGTTGGATCGAGAACGCCATTATCGCCCATTACGGGGTCAACAACTGAAAGGGCGTTTTCATTTCTGAAATCTTTAATGGCTCGTTCAACAATTTCCACTTGTTCATGGTTGGCAAGAAAACCGGAATAGATAGCGTCAAACTTTAAGTTTAATTGCTGCCAATGGTCTAGAATTTTTGGTAATTCAGGAGTAAGATCGCAAAATGTGAAGTCAGTAAATTCGGTTGTGTGCGTGGATAAAACAGCCGTAGGAAGAGGGCAAACTTGTATGCCCATCGAGGAAAGAATAGGGATAACAAGCGTGAGCGAGGTTCTGCCAAAGCCTGAAATGTCGTGAATTGCCATTAGTCGCGGGGGAATATGAAAACTTTGGAAATGATTCATTAAGCAAGTCCTAAAATGGGTCTGAGCCATAAAATTGCAGTGAATAACAAAACAGTTACAATAATTATGCTTATGTGACGAGCAGGCAAATATTTTTGCATACGCGCACCTAAGTTCATACCAATTAATCCACCGAAGCCAAAAAGACAACCAAGCATAATATCAGGCATAAGTGCTTCTTCGGGAAATACAAAACCGAGTATAAAGAACATGGCAACGCCAAAACACGAACTTATGAACGTGCAAAAAAGCGTAGCACCCGATGTTACATAAACGGGTAATTTATAGTATGAAAAAAGAAAAGGAGCAATAATTGCGCCACCGCCTATTCCGTAAATTCCGCCAATAAAAGCAATAATTGCAGAAAGGAAAAATAAAGATTTTTTTGTAAAAGAATATTCTTTTCCATCAAAATAAAAAACACATTTTTCATGATTATCTTCAACAACTTGCAAGGAATCAGGTTTGATTGGAGCTGTTCTGGAAATGTCTTTACGCAATAAATCTTTACCCATGCGCCACGCAAGATAAAGAAGAACACAAGCCGCGTATTGCTTAAATGCGGTAGGATCAGTAAAGAAAAATGAGCGTACCAGTACCCCAAAAATTACGCCGGGAATAGAGCCATAAATAAGTATTTTTGCAAGTGGCATAAGCAAGCGTTTTTCTTTGTTATAGCGATACACACCGGAGGGAATGGCAATGAGATTATAAAATTGATTTGTCGCACTCACAGATGGCGAAGTATAGTGCAAAAATTCCATCTGAAAGGGGAGAAGTAAAAATGCCCCCGACAAGCCGCTCATACTTGTAAAAAATGAAAGAATTATCCCAGCCAATGGCGGAATAAACCACGCAACTTCAATGCCTGCTATGGGAAAATACATGCCGTACCTTATTAGTTAATTATCAATATTGGTTCTTTGAGAAACGTAGTTAACTTCTGTTTGTCCGTTATAGAATTGGAAGTTGTTTTTGCCTTCTTTTTTTGCATGATACAGCGCAATATCTGCATTTTTATAAAGCTCTTCAAATGTTTTCCCATGTTCACTAAAAATAGCTATACCGATACTAGATGAAATATCAACAGTTTTTCCATTAGAAGTGATAGATTTATTGGCATAGGCGCAAATCGCCCTAGACTTGTCAATTATAAGTTGTTTATTGGTAATATTCTTCATTAAGACAAAGAATTCATCACCGCCTACACGTCCGACAACATCGTCTCTGCGGAAGGCCGACTTCAAATAGTCTGCCGAGCTTTTAATTACGTCATCACCGAATTGATGTCCAAAAGTATCATTGATAGATTTGAAATTATCTAAATCAATAATAAGAAGCGCGTGCATTGAGTCAGCATTTGAGGATTGCGCAATGGTTTTTTGGATAAGATTTTCTGTTGTACCTTTATTATACACTCCGGTAAGTGAATCCAATTCAGACATTTCGCGTAATGCTTCTTTTTCTTGTTCTGACTCTTCAATATCTTCAATAAAGCCAATTGCTTTTGGAACAAAAAATGATTTTTTTCTGTCCTTAACCAAAGGAAAACCGGAAACAGCACAACGAATATACTGCCCGCTTTTATGTCTGATTCTAATTTTTAAATCAGTGAATTCTTCACCCGTTTGAAGACTGTTAATTGCTGTAACAATGTCATTGATATTATCGGGGTGGATAAGTCCATTATATATATCATTTGTCATTGAGGAAGCACTGGAACTTCTGTCAAGCATAGCATCATCACCGCCTGAAAGTTTCACATCACCGCTTTCAAAGTCCCAATGAATAATAAATTTATTTGTTTTTTCAGCCAAAAATCTAAAGTTTTCGTCATTTTCCACTGCTAATTGTTGCAATTCATTTTGCGAATTATAAATAACAGCAAGTAAAACAAGAAAAACTATAATTATATTCCCCACTAAAAGGAAAGAGGTGCTAAGGTTGTCATTAACTTTTGCATCTACATTTTCTTCCACAATAACACTATACATCAACCAATTATTGATATTAATGGGTGAGTAATACGCCATGCGGTCGTTACCTTCACTGGTGTATTGTGTAAAACCGATCGTTCTGTTTTGAAAAGAATTCACTATTTCTTCGGGTGTATATCCTTGAAGGTATTCTAGATCATAAAGAGCATCCAAAAAGAGAATGTCCATCCCAATCATCATGTCGGATTCAGACACAGCAACATATCTACCATTAGAATCAACCACATGAAAATAGCCGCCAACCTCATAAAATGTTTGGCTAAAGTATTGAGATAAAACACGAGTATCGAGCACGCCGACAAGGTATATAACAACTTCACCCTGTGGGTTGTGCACAGGAACATTTACAGAAACAGCATTATTTTCGGCGATTGGATCGTAATAAACATCTGAAATAAACACTTCACCGCTAAGCATATTAGCGTTAAAGGTATAATCAGTTATTAGAAGTTTGCCTTCTTGAACAAGATAAGATTCTCCTGTCGGATACACAGCAGCGATAGTGGTGAAGTCTTCAATATCTGAAAGAAATCTAATAAGGCTTTCATATTCGTCGGGCGAGTAGGGTACAACTTCAAGATTGTGTGCAATAAGTAAGAGAAAGTTTATATACTTATCAAAAATTTGCTCAACCGCACGAGCATTATTATTTCCTGCCGCACTCAGTTCAAGTTGCACTTGCTTTATTTCATTGTTCCGTATATCAACAACAAAATAAGATCCAATTGCAAAAATCCAAATTAATGCGCCGAAAACAGTAAAAAGTAAAATGAGATTTTTCTTTGCTTTAGTCAAAATAACTCCTTTACATTTAAAAAATAAATAACACATTTTTAAAAAAAAGGAAAGCATTTAATATGACAAAATAAATTTTTTTATTCTATTTCCTTGAAAACATTTCCCAAAGAGTCGTGAATAACAAGATTTGCTTTTTTATCGAAAGAAGTTTCGCTTTTATTTATAAGCACAAGTTTATTTCCCTTATAGGCACTGAGCAAACCTGCCGCCGGATACACCACCAATGAAGTACCTCCAACAATCACCATATCCGCCTCTTCAAGCGCTTTTATCGATGCGTTTACAATATTATCATCAAGCATTTCTTCATAAAGCACAACATTGGGACGTACTATTCCCGAACAATCGCAATAAGGAATATCCATTGAATGAACAATAAAGTCAAAAGGGTAGAATTTTTTACATTTTATACAATAATTACGCAATATTGATCCGTGTAATTCCAAAACATTTTTACTGCCGGCATCTTGATGCAACCCGTCAATATTTTGTGTGACAATAGCCTTAAGCTTATTTTCTTCTTCAAGTTTGGCAAGAGCAAAATGTGTGATATTCGGTTTTGCGTTATGGATAAGTTTATCTCTGTAAAATCTGAAAAATTCCTCTGGATGACTCATAAAAAAACTATGAGAAATCATAATTTCCGGCGGATACGAATAAGTTTGACTATACAACCCATCTACACTGCGAAAATCGGGTATGCCACTTTCTGTTGAAACACCTGCACCACCAAAGAATACAATTTTTGAAGATTGATGTATCCATGATTTAAAAGTTTCTATCGATGAATTCATTTTTAACCTTTCAAATAAATCCTATCACACCGCCACCACAACATTTCAAAAATAAACACTTAGTCGTAAGCGGTGTTATTAAAAAGTTAGCAAGGAAAGGGGGGGTGAGTTCGAGAGGGGGAAAACCTAGCCTTTCAAGGTGGGTTTTCCCCCTCTCGAAAATATCTCATCCTATTCCAAACCGAATTTCTTAGCGATGGCTTGACCGGCTTTTCTTCCGGCGCCCATTGCTTTGATTACCGTGGCTGCGCCTGTGACAATATCGCCACCTGCATAGACATTCGGGATTGAAGTTTCATTGGTTTCTTCGTCTGCAACAATATAATTCCATTTGTTAAGTGCAAGATTTGGTGTTGCTTCAAGCAAGATTGGGTTTGAACGCGTACCGAGAGCTATGATTGCTAAGTCGGTGTCGTGTATATACTTTTCACCTGTTGGCTTTGGTGAGCGTCGCCCTGATGCGTCGGGTTCACCAAGTTGCATGCGTTCAAGCTCTACGGCTTTGAGCTTGTTGTCATCGCCTGCAATAAATTGCGTTGGAGCAACAAGTTCAATAAGTTCAACGCCTTCTTCAAGTGCGTGCTCAATTTCCTCATGTCTTGCAGGCATTTCTGCTTTTGTACGACGATAGACGAGGCTTACTTTGTCCGCTCCCATACGTACTGCTGTACGCGCGGCATCCATAGCAACGTTTCCGGCGCCGTAAACTGTCACACTTTTTGCTTGCCATGTAGGAGTGTCAAAATCCGGGAAGAGGTAGGCACGCCCAAGGTTGCTTCGTGTGAGGTATTCATTGGCGGAGAATACACCAAGGAGGTTTTCGCCGGGAATATTGAGGAATATCGGCAAACCTGCGCCCACACCGATGAATACTGCATCGTATCCATCTGCAAATAATTGATCGATAGTTATTGTTTTTCCTGCAACCCAGTTTGTGTTGATGGTAACACCCATGTCTTTAAGTCCTTGCAATTCTTGTGCTACAAGTGACTTTGGAAGACGAAATTCGGGGATTCCGTAAATAAGAACGCCGCCTGCTTCGTGAAGCGCTTCAAAAATGGTGACTTGTGCACCAAGTGCAGCAAGATAGCCGGCACAAGAAAGTGATGAGGGGCCTGAACCAAGACACGCAATTTTGAGACTTTTTTGAGCGGGTGAATTGCATTTGATACCTGCTTTAATAGCTGTATCAGCAACAAAACGTTCGAGTCTGCCGATAGCGACAGCTTCACCTTTCACGCCTATAATACAAGAGCCTTCACATTGATGCTCTTGTGGGCATACACGTCCACACACGGCAGGAAGTCCGTTTGTGGTGCGGATAATTTCATAAGCTTCGGCAAAGTTTCCAATTGCAACTTGCTCAATAAATTCAGGAATGCGCACTTCAACAGGGCAACCTTGACGGCATTTTGGATTTTTGCATTGCATACATCTGCTTGCTTCCGCCATTGCCATTTCATCGGTATAGCCTGTGGCAACTTCTTCAAAATTATTGCGACGAATTTCAGCAGGTTGACAGGGCATATCGGTACGGGGGATTTTATTCCCTTTTATTACTTTATTTTCCATTGCAGTTACACCTATGTTTTTCGAGTGAAAGTTGTTCTTGATCTCTGAAAGAGGACAAGCGTGAGCGCAATTCGTCAAAATCTACTTGATGTCCGTCAAATTCAGGCCCATCTACGCAAGTAAACTTCGTTTCATTTCCAATAGTTACACGGCAAGCACCGCACATGCCTATTCCGTCCACCATAAGAGAGTTTAAAGAAACCACGGTTGGTACATTGAAAGGTTCGGTAACTTTTGCAACAGCTTGCATCATAGGCACAGGCCCGATGGCAACAACTTCGTGCACAGGTTTTTTCTCTTCAAGATATTTCTTTAAAGGATCGGTAACAATACCTTTTGTGCCGAAAGAGCCGTCGTCGGTAGAAACCCATACTTCATCACAGAATGAAGCAAGTTCATCATAAAAAAGAAGCAATTCTTTGCTACGTGCGCCAATGCAAGCTATAACATAGTTTCCTGCTTCTTTATTACCTTTTGCTATGTGGTGCATAGCGGCAATTCCTGTTCCGCCCCCAACGCAAATAACGGGTTTATCAGTCTTTTCAATATGTGTTTCCTTACCGAGCGGTCCACAAACGTCTAAAATTTCATCGCCTTCTTTCATATCTTCAAGAAGTTGTGTTGATTTACCCATTACAAGGTAAACAATTGTGATTGTTCCCTTTTCTCTATCTTTGTCAGCGATAGTAAGGGGAATACGTTCACCGTTTTCGCTGAGTCTGAGCATAACAAAATGCCCAGACTTTGCTGTGGTCGCAATATGCGGCGCATCAAGCACAAGCTGGCTTGTACGACCGGGGATAAGTGATTTCTTCGACAGGATTTTGGTTCCCATTGTTCCTCCAAAAAGTTCATTAATAATATTATCAACCATCTCACTCAATACTTTGGTAAGCCAAAGTAAGTATACCAAACAAAGAGAGTAAATATTTTACTCTTTTCTGATTCGATATACAATAAAACATCTAAAGATGTGGTTTGAAGTGCTCTTTCACTAAAAAAGCATTCAAACAATAAATAAAAATCTCAATGAAAATACACTTGATTTTTGTAAGAATATTTCATAAGATAGTCCGCATATAAGAATGCGTGACGAAAACATACACGAAAATCAAGTGTTACGCAAGCTTAAAATTCAAGTTTTCGGAGAAATTTATGGACTTTTTATTCTTTTTTCTTGGTTTAGGCGCTGTTTTGGGCGGATTATATTTTATTAAAAAAACAAACCCCAACAAACATCATTAATCTTAACATTATATAAGGAAGTGCTTTTATGAGTCAAAATGTTCTTATTATCGGCGGTGTTGCTCTTGGCCCTAAAGTTGCGGCACGTTGCAGCCGTCTTATGCCCGATGCAAATATTACTCTTATAGATCAAGACGAGTATATTTCATACGGTGGATGCGGCATCCCTTACTTTCTTTCCGGCGACGTGCCAAACCTTGACGACTTGCGCAAAACCGTGGCAGACGTTGTGCGTGACCCACATTTTTTTCAAACTGTGAAAGATGTGAACGTAAAAATCGCCACGAAAGCAATAAAAATCAACAGAGAAGAAAAAACCGTTCTTGTTGAAAACGTAAAAGACAAATCTCAAGAAACACTTTCTTACGATAAACTTGTGATTGCAACAGGCGCAAGCCCACGCACACTCACCGTTCCGGGAAGCGACTTAGAGGGTGTTACTGCCGTCACAAATCTTCATCAGGCAAAAGACGTACACGAAGCGTGTGCGGCTAATAAGGTGAAAAATGCCGTTGTTATCGGCGGCGGATTCATCGGACTTGAAGTTGCTGTGGCTCTTGCCGATGTATGGGGCATAAATGTGAGTGTTGTTGAAGTGTTCGATCAAGTGCTTCCAACTGTTTCTAATGAGCATTGCGCTCGCGTAGCCGAATATGACATGAAAAACCTTGGTATCGACGTTCATCTTTCAGAAAAAGTGCTTGAACTTAAAGGCGAAAACGGGCATGTAACCCATGTAATTACCGACAAAGGCGAAATTGAGGCAGATTTGGTTATTGCTTCAATCGGCTTTATCCCCAATACACTTATTGCAAAAGAAGCCGGACTTGAATGTATAGGTAACGGCGCAATCTTGGTGGATAAATATATGCGCACAAACGACCCCGACATTTATGCCGGCGGTGACTGTTGCAGCATTAAAAATCTTATTACACAAAAGGACGGCTACCTCCCCCTCGGTTCATTGGCGAACAGACAGGGTAGAGTAATCGGCTCAAACCTTGCCGGCAGAAAAGATGTTTTTGACGGATATGTTGGCGCATGGGCTGTGAAATTGCACGAATTTTCTTTTGCAGGCGTGGGGCTTTCACTTCCCTTTGCTTTGCGTGAAGGCTATGATGCGGTTTCCGTAATATTGGAAGGTGACGACCACGCACACTTCTATCCCGATGCTACAATGACAACCATGCAGATTGTTGTTGAAAAATCAACGCGTCGTATTCTTGGCTTCCAAGCATGCTCCAAAAACACCGATGCTGTGAAAGCTCGAGTTGATACTGTTGCCATGCTTATGCAATTTGGCACTGCAACTATAGACAATCTATCAAATGCAGAAGTTGCTTACGCACCGCCTTTTGCTTCAGCTATGGATATTGTAAACTCTATAGCAAACGTTGCAGACAATGTTATTGAAGGTAGACTTGAAGCAATTCAGCCATCTGAATTTGTTACTTATTGGGCTGAACGCGAAAAGAATAATATCTTCTTTGTTGATGCGCGCCCACCACATAAACCGACAGTTGCCGTTCAAGAAGCATTTCCCGAATGTTGGTTAAACTTGCCGCTTGAACAGCTTAAAGATCGTATGAATGAAATTCCTAAGGATTGCCCTGTTGTGCTTGTGTGCAGTAGCGGAACTCGTTCATTTGAAACTTTGCTTACACTTAAAAAGAATGGCTATACCAATATTATAGGTTCTGTTCTTGGTGGAGCACAAAGCCTTAAAAAACGTGGCGATTACGTCATGTAATTATTTGAAAATATACATTGAGCAGTATGAGAATATTGCACAAGAATTTGTTACGAACAGAGCTTTGGAGTAATTTCAAAGCTCTGATGTTTAATAAAGGTAGAAGAAGAATCAATAAGTACACATCGTATTTTTGATATGCAAAATACTAAAATTATAGGCTATAAGCCAAATTGAAATTAATTTTTAAAAAATGCATTTTTTTTGTTGACAATTATTTAAAAACTGAGTATTTATTCTTTCTGCACCGAGAAAGTGTTGAGCGGGAGTAA
>CAYJPB010000075.1:0-10625 GCA_964371955.1 uncultured Desulfovibrionaceae bacterium
GGTGATATGGAATTATCGACAAGAACATTCAACACACCGCTATCATTTGAAATATTGTGTGAGCCCTCAACAGATGAATAGGCGTGTATACCGTGTGCAACACCGTATAAATTTGCAACATGAACATTCAGCTCACCACCCTCGTTTATAACTGTGTGGTTACCGTCATTTGGGCTATAGGCTATCAAACCGCCTGCTGAGCCAAAGAAGCTGTAAACATTGGTTGTGCCTGAATTTATAATTGCTTGGTTGCCCTCAGCAAAAATTGCCATACCTCCCACAAAATCACCAAAACCATTGACTGAAATTCGCCCTGCGTTTGTCATAAGGTGGTTTGTAGGTGTTGCGGCAGGAATGGCAACTAAAGGCACAGGAAATCCTTCAGGGTCTATCTCTACTTCTGCACTATTGTCTATAACTTGACTATTGCCTATAAGCATGCCATAAAATTCAAGGTTTTTACCATCAATTAGGACGGTTCTCAAATCACTTTCGGGTAAGAAATAAGCAAAAAATTCAGATTTTGAAATATCAAAGAAATCCAGTTCTCCTTCCTGAATCAAGCCTTGGGCAATTAAAAGATTTTTTAAGGCATTTGCTAGTTGATTTTGCCCCTCAGAATAGTCGTGAAAGCTCTCTAACACATCTTCGGAACCGAGTTTTTTTAAAATTTCATTAGCTTTGTCAGTCATAGCTTGTTGTTCAGCATCTGAGAAAACTGCTAATTCTAAATAATAGGGTAAAAGTTCATTCTCAAATTCAATTAAATCTTTGAGTGTTAATTGATTGCTCTCAAGCGCATTGGGGTTTACTACTGTATCAAACAGAGAGTTGCCGCCACTACCACTACCACTGCTATTTGCAACACCGCCGACATTAATGATACCTGTTGCGCTGTTTGTAAAACTATAGCCCTCTGTCACGCCTCCGACACTTGGCGCAAAGCTTTCATTACCATAAATACCGATAAAACGAGAGCTTGGCGGAACATTTTCAATACTGATTGTGCCGTTATTTGTGTAGCTTTGCGTTTCGGCAGTAATTTCTTGTGTAGTGTTTAGTGTAGTGCCCGATGGATTATCTGCTAGAGCAAGGCTTGGAACAACAAGCATGCTTGCCATGGCTAATGAGCCAAAAATATTTAAAAGATTACATTTTTTCAAGACTGCTTTATAACGATTTGTCAAATTTCCGATTGCATTTTTACTTTCCATAAGCTACTCCGTATAAAGATATTGTTTTTTTTTGCCCAAAAAATTGTCTAAAAAATCATAGATTAAATAGGAAATAATGTCAATAAAACATTTTTTAGGAAAAATTGTAACGGAAGTTATCAAACTCCATCGGGGCAAGTCACACACTCAGAAGAGAGTCCCTCATAAACTTTGGCACAATTGACGGCGACGTGTTGTATAATCCGAGTGGCATGGAATGTATGCTGATAGCGATAGCTCGCATACTCTTACCAATGGTGCAAATACAAATTATAATGGTATCATGCAGTATAATCTTGTGGACTGGTTGATACATTGAATAGAAGCATTGCGTAATGTAAAATAATTAAATTGGAAACAAGAAAAATCTTGAATTTAATAATGAACTGTTGTACAATCACATAAACGCGCGTTCATTTGCCTATGATGGGAGATTTAACCATGCAAATCCAGTTTGACACAACAGAAATCAAGAAAGTATACCCGCAATACGAAGCGAAAAAAGACTATTATAATAACAGAATACAGTCGGTTGTAGATAGTTTTGTAAAGCAATACGAATTTTCGGATAAACTTAGACTCTTTTCAGCCCCCGGACGAATTGAAATTGGCGGCAACCATACCGATCATCAAAACGGTTGTGTACTTGCGGCTGCAATAGATCTTGATGTGCTTGGTGTTGCAAGAAAAACTGAGAATAAAATTGTGCGTATTTATTCAGAAAATTATGGGCTCATCATGCTTGATATTTCTGATTTATCCGTAAAGGAAGAAGAAGAAAACACAACCTATGCGCTTGTTCGCGGTGTGTATAAAAGAATAATTGACCTAGGTTTTGAAGTACATGGCATAGATATTTATTGTACGTCAAATGTACTTGGCGGTTCAGGATTAAGCTCTTCTGCGGCATTTGAAGTTTTTCTTGCTACGGCACTCAATGCATTGTATTGTAATGATAAAATTTCAACGGTAGAGATTGCGAAAATCAGTCAATACGCAGAAAATGTTTTTTTTGGAAAACCCTGCGGACTAATGGATCAAATGGCTTCAGCCGTCGGAAATGTTATTGCAATCGACTTTAAAGACATACAACAGCCTATAATCACTCAAGTAGAATTTTCTTCTAATGAAATAGGACATGCAATTTGTATTATTGATTCAGGTGCAGACCACGCCGATTTGACTGATGAATATGCTGCAATTACAGTAGAAATGGCACAAGTATCAAAATTTTTCGGCAAAAATTATTTACGAGAAATAACAAAACAAGAGCTGCTCAATAATGCAAAAGAAATTTGCAAACAAACTTCAGATAGAGCTTTTTTGCGTGCCCTGCATTTTCAAAATGAAAGTGAAAGAGCTACACTTGAAGCAAAAGCCTTGAAAGAAAAAGATTATGCAAGTTTTCTTCGTTTAGTTACAGAATCCGGCTTTTCGTCATTTATGTATTTACAAAATATTTTTTCAACAAAGGATATACATAATCAAAAAGTGGCTGTAACACTTGCGCTTTGTCAAGAATATTTAGAAGGAAAAGGTGCTTTTCGCGTGCATGGTGGCGGATTTGCCGGTACGGTTCAAGCCTTTGTTCCTTTTGATATGTTAGAAATTTTTAAAGAAAAAATCGAATTTGTGCTTGGCAAGGATACGTGTCATATTTTATCAATTCGCGAACTTGGCGGTACAGAAATTAAGTAGAAAAATAACTTTGAGCAGGAGAATAAAATGTCAGTTTTAGTTTTAGGTGGCGCCGGATATATAGGATCACACACAGTAAGACAACTTTGCGACAAAAATGAGTCGGTTATAGTTGTTGATAATCTTGCGACGGGGTATGAAAAATCTGTCGATACTAGGGCAAAATTTTATCAAGGCGATATTAGCGATATTGATTTTATTGTGGATATTTGCCAAAAAGAGTCAGTCGATTCCATGATACATTTTGCCGCATTTTCACTTGTGGGCGAAAGCGTGAACGAACCTCTCAAATACTATGAAAATAATCTTTGCAAAACAAAAAATCTTATCGAAGCAATGGTGAAAGCCGATGTAAAGAAAATTGTTTTCTCCTCTACTGCCGCAACTTATGGCGAACCAAAAAATATTCCCATACTTGAAAATGACCCTACAGAGCCGACAAATCCTTACGGTGAAACAAAGCTTGCTATGGAAAAAATGTTCAAATGGGCAGGAAATGCGCACGGAATAGAATTTGTTTCGCTTCGCTATTTTAATGCCTGTGGTGCTGATATTTCAGGTGAAATCGGTGAAGCTCATCAACCTGAAAGCCATTTAATTCCGCTTATTCTGCAAGTTCCAAACAATCAGCGAGAAGCCGTTTATATTTTCGGAACAGACTATGACACGCCCGACGGCACATGCGTTCGCGACTATATTCATGTCACCGATCTTTCCGATGCCCATATTTTAGCCCTTGAATATCTCAATAAAGGCGGAAAAAGCGCTGTGTTCAATTTAGGAAACGGTGTTGGTTTTACTGTGCGTGAAGTTATTGAAACTGCAAGAAAAGTTACTAATCACCCCATACCTGCAATAGAAAGCCCACGACGTGCCGGCGATCCTGCGAAGCTTATCGCTTCAAGCGAAGCAGCAAAGAAAGTTCTTGGTTGGAAGCCAAAACACGAAAGTCTTGAAGAAATTATTCAATCTGCGTGGAACTGGCATAAAAACCATCCAAACAGCTATAATGGTTAGTAATTATGATTAATCTTGCTTTAGAAAATTTAATCGATTATGGCATAAAAAAAGAACTTATTGCTAAAGAAGATTCTTTATTTGTGATGAATAGATTTCTTGAAATCCTCAACCTTCAAGAATATTCAAAGAGTCAACAAAAAAAGGAAATGGAACTTGAAGAAATTCTTAAGATTCTTCTTGATGATGCTGTAAGCCGTGGAATTATTGAAGATAGTATCGTTGACAGAGATTTGCTTGACACGAAACTTATGGGAAGTATAACCCCTTATCCTCGTGAAGTGCAGAAAAAATTTGCCAAGCTTTATGCAGAAAATCCCCAAAAAGCAAGCGATTGGTTCTATACATTCAGCTGTGATACCGACTATATAAGGCGCTATCGCATAGCTAAGGATATGAAATGGAAGGTTGATACAAAATTTGGCGAACTTGATATTACTATCAATTTGTCAAAACCTGAAAAAGATCCAAAAACAATTGCGGCGGCGAAAAATCAAAAATCCATAGGCTATCCTAAATGTCTATTGTGCAAAGAAAACGAAGGCTTTAGCGGAAGTCTTACCGCTCCGGCTAGGCAAAATCACAGAATAATTCCACTCACAATCGGCAATAAAGAATGGTTTTTGCAATATTCGCCTTATGTCTATTATAATGAACATTGTATTTTGTTTAGTTCTGAGCATGAACCTATGAAGATTGAGCGTGCTACTTTTTCAAAAATGTTTGATTTTTTAGAGGCTTACCCTCATTATTTTGTTGGTTCAAACGCTGATTTGCCTATAGTTGGCGGCTCTATTTTAAGCCACGATCATTTTCAAGGCGGCAGATACAAATTTGCTTTAGAAGATGCAAAAACTCTAGCTACGTATACTTTTGATATATACTCAAATATCAAGGTAGAAACCCTCTATTGGCCACTTTCAATTATACGTTTAACAGGTGACAACAGAGAAGATTTATTGAATCTTTGTTCTACAATTTTAGATAGTTGGCGAGAATATACGGACGAAGCAGCCTTTATTTTTGCAAAAACAGAAAATGAAAATCACAACACAATCACGCCTATTGCCAGACGAGTGGGTAATGCTTTTCAAATAGATTTGGCTTTACGCAATAATATCACGACAACCGAGCACCCTTTAGGGGTCTATCACCCACACGCACATCTCCACCATATAAAGAAAGAAAATATTGGATTAATTGAAGTTATGGGGCTTGCTATCCTTCCCTCTCGTCTGCTTGGAGAAATAGCAGTTTTAAAGGAATATATCCTAGAAAAAAAAGACATAGCGCAAAATGCACAGATTGCAAAACATGCTATATGGATTGAAAAAGTTCTACCAAAATATTCTTCAATAGATTATAATACGATAGATGAAATTCTCATGCATGAAATCGGGCTTATTTTTGCAGAAGTTTTGACTTGTTCGGGAGTTTTTAAAGAAGGCACAAATCATTTTGACAGCTTTATGAAGAGCATTGGTGCAAAAGAAATTATTTCATAAAATGAATTGTAATTATAAATAAATACCTATTGATTGATTACTCAATTCAATAAAAAAAATAATTTGTACTTGTCTAATTTATAAATCTGTAGTAGTATGTGTAAAATTAAGCTTATTGTATGTGGAGGTAAAAGGGTGAACAGTGAGGAAATTGCAAAGATTGCACGTGTTTCTCGGAGCACAGTTTCTCGAGTAATAAATAATTATCCGAATGTTCTACCGCAAACAAGAGAAAAAATTCAAAAAATCATTGATGAATACGGCTACAGCCCGAATATTTCTGCCAGAACTTTAGCAGGAAAAGCAAATAATATCATCGGGATTTTTATAGCGGATATCAACAGAACTATGGGCGACAATACATGGATAGGAATAAATTCTCCTTATAATATTGAGCTTATGGCGGGAGTTATTGCGAGCTGTAAAAAAAGAGGCTACCTTACCTTGGTTGATACTATTGAAAACCTTGATGAGTGCAAGCAGATGAGGCATTATTTTCAAAACAGAATGTTATTTGGCGGCATATTTGTTGGCTTTCCGTATAGAACAAAAGAGCTTGAAAGATTGGCTGATGAGCACAATATCGTGCTTATCGATCAACTCTCTTTTGGGGATGATGAAGAGGGCAAGTATAAAATTGTCAATACAAACGATATAAAAGGTGGCTATATTGCCACAAAATATCTGATTGAACGTGGACATACGCAAATAGCTCATGTTTCAGGCGATTTTAGACTTTCTTCACTGGAAAGGGAAAAGGGATATTTAGAGGCACTCCAAGAGGCAGGGCTTAAAGTAAAGAATGATTTTGTTGTGAAGGGGCATTTTCGTGAAGATGTCGCGTATAGTGAAACAAAGGCTTTACTTGAAAAAGCAAGACCTACAGCAATTTTTGTTGCAAATGACATTATGGCTTTAGGGGTAGCACGTGCTATTTTGGAAAAAGGGCTGAAAATTCCGGACGATATTTCAATTATCGGTTTTGATAACATTAAACAGGCGGAATGGTTGAACTTAGAGCTTACCACTGTTTCAGCAGATTTGAAAGAAATTGCTGAAGAAAGTGTGAAACAGTTATTTGAAAACTCTACAGAAAAATCTCATAAAATCTGTGATGTTAATGTCATAGAAAGGAAAACTGTAAAAGATTTTAATGCAAATCTAGCTAGTTTTTCATAATTTTTTGTAGCAAAATGAACGCGCGTTCACAAAGAAATATATTCTGAAATTAAGGAATTTATTTTTTTGCAAATCCATGAACACGTGTTCACAGAAAATAAGGAGTATAGAGTTATGAATCTTAATTTGATTGGTTTTTTTATCTTATTCACTGTAATAGTTGCAATTATTACATATACCAAAACCAAAGACTCGAATCTTGACACAAGCGATGGCTATTTTCTTGGCGGCAGAAACCTTAGAGCAAAAGTTATAGCAGGTTCGCTATTGCTTACAAATTTAAGCGCTGTCAGTTTTATTGGTATGTCCTCGCAAGCCTATAGTGCAAATATCAGTGTTATGGGGTGGGAAGTCGGTTCGGGTGTAACCTTGGTACTCATAGCTTTATTCTTACTTCCCAGATACTTAAAGCAAGGCATCACCACTATTCCGCAATTTATTGAATCAAGGTTTGACGCAGGAACGCGTCAATTCGTGACTATTCTCTTCTTGCTCAGCTATATCGTAAACCTTTTGCCAATCACTCTCTATTCAGGTGCTGTGGCGATGGGCGAACTTTTTAATATTTCAGAAATTTTTGGAATCAGCGATGCGCAAACCATCTGGATAATTGTATGGCTTATCGGCATTATCGGCACAATTTATGCTGTTGCAGGTGGATTGAAAGCTGTGGCGATTTCAGATTCGATTAACGGTATTGCCCTTATTTTAGGCGGCTTACTTGTGCCTATTTTTGGTATTCTCTATCTTGGTGACGGCAGTTTCTTCGACGGTTTTAACACATTTATCACCAGCACACCCGAAAAATTTAATTCCATAGGCGGAGCGGATGATCCTCTTCCTGTAGGAACATTATTTACAGGATTATTGCTTGTAAACCTCTATTACTGGGGAACAGATCAATCAATTATTCAGCGTGGTCTTGGTGCCGAGAGCTTAAAAGAAGGGCAAAAAGGTATCATTTATGCCGGACTTTTAAAAGTTCTTACACCTATTTTGGTTATTATTCCGGGTATTATTGCTTTCCAAATTTTTGGTGCAGAAGTTGAAGATCCCGATACTGTGTATCCAATGCTTGTCGCACAAGTTTTACCTCCGCCGCTTGCAGGTTTCTTTGCCGCGGCTATGATGGGTGCGATATTGAGTACCTTCAACTCAGTTCTTAACAGCGCTTCAACGCTTTTTGCAATCAACGTTTATAAGCCAAAATGGGGTGCAAACAGCACTGATGCCAACCTTGTTGTCAAAGGGAAGATTTTTGGTACTGTCATCGCTCTTTTATCAATGCTTGTAGCGCCTTTTATTATGCATGCGCCGGCAGGACTTTATGAATATCTACAAATTGTAAACGGCTTTTTCAACGTGCCAATCTTTACAATTATATTCATGGGTTATATGACAAAAAGAGTGCCACCTATCGCTGCAAAGGTTGCTATCACCTTCTTTGTTTCTGTATATGGAATTACTCAATTATTCTGGGATACAGGTTTACATTTCCTCCACATCTCAGCAATTCTATTTGCAATTTCATGCCTTATCATGTATGTTATCGGAAGAATGATGCCGCAAGACCATGATTTCGTGCTTCCTAACAATAATGTTGTTGACACAACACCTTGGGAAAACCGTTTTCGTTTCAGTGGATTTGTTATCTTTGTTATGCTTTCTATGTATGTTGTATTTTCAAAATATGGCATAGCACAAGAAGGCGGAATGAATATGATAACTTTAGTTCTCGTTGTTGCTGTTGCTGCTGTGTGTGCATTAGGCGCATTGCGGCTTGAAAAAAAATATAATTCCTAGTGCCTTGCTTTATCTAAAAGTATTTGTATAAACAAAGAAAGTTGTTAGGGTTTCCAAAGGGGATAATCCCTTTGGCCCCGCCCTACATATATTGGGGCGAATCATATGCCTGTCAACATCATATTAAATCGATTTTTGCTATAATTTGGATTCGCGTGCTATAAAAAATTACATGAGGTATACCAATGGACATTCTCTTCCACGAAGAAACAAAAACCTTTCATATATACAATGACAAGGTAAGCTATATATTAAAGGTTTTAAAAAACAACCAATTGGGACACCTTTATTTTGGAAAGAAAATTCACGATAGAGAATCCTTTGATCATCTTCTTATTCTGCGTGCCTGTATTCTTGCGCCTTGTGCTTTTAGGGGGGATCTTGACTACTCCAATGAACTTTTAAAGCAAGAATATCCTGCCTATGGAACGGGTGATTACCGTGAACCTGCCTATCAAATAGAATCAGAAAACGGCAGTCGTATTACTGACTTTGTGTATGAAAAACATGAAATTTATAAAGGTAAACGTGCACTTGTCGGACTTCCGCGTGTATACGGCAACGAAGATGAGGTGATGAGCCTTGAAATTACCTTGAAAGACGAAGTTCTCAATGCTTTTATTGTCTTGAAATACCATATTTTTGCTCAGATGGGTGCAATGGTGCGCAGTGCTGAATTTATCAATCAGGGTAAAGAAAGTTTCAAACTTCTGCGTGCAATGTCAATGAGTGTAGACCTTTACGATGACGATTATGACATGGTGCAACTCGACGGTGCGTGGAGCCGTGAAAGACATGTTGCAACGCATTCCTTGCATAAAGGCGTACAATCTATTTCAAGTGCCCGTGGCGCAAGCAGTTCTTTCCATAATCCTTTTATTGCATTAAAAAGAAAGTATACCACTGAAAATACAGGGGTTGCACGCGGATTCAATCTTGTGTACAGCGGTAATTTTCTTGCGCAAACTCAGGTGGATAATTATGATGTTACACGTATAAGCATGGGTATAAATCCCTTTGAATTTGAATGGCTTCTAGAAAGTGGTGAGTCTTTTCAGACGCCCGAAGCCGTTATGGTGTACAGCGATGAGGGGCTTAGTGGAATGAGTAGGGTTTACCACGATTTATACCGCAATCACCTTATGCGTGGAAAATGGAAAGACAGAGTGCGCCCCATTCTTATCAATAATTGGGAAGCCACATATTTTGACTTCAATGAGGCGGATATACTTAAAATCGCCCGTAAAGCTAAAGACTTAGGGATGGAAATGTTTGTTTTGGATGATGGCTGGTTTGGCAAGCGTGAAAACGACAGCACTTCATTGGGAGATTGGTATGTAAATCTTAAAAAATTGCCGAGTGGCATAAGCGGATTAGCAGATAAAGTGAGAGATTTAGGCTTGAAGTTTGGTTTGTGGTTTGAGCCTGAAATGGTGAATGAAGTCAGTGAATTATATAAAACGCACCCCGATTGGGTTATTCACACACCACACAGAAAAAAATCATACGGCAGAAATCAATTTGTCCTTGATTTTTCACGAAAAGAAGTTGTAGATTATATTTTCAACATCATGTGCGAAACCTTAGATAATGCGAAAATAAGCTATATTAAATGGGATATGAACAGAAATATCACAGAAGCTTTTTCTTTGGGGCTTCCTGCGCATAGGCAAAAAGAATTTTTTCATAGATATATATTAGGTGTTTACGACTTATACGAAAGATTAATTGCAAAATACCCACGAATTTTATTTGAATCATGCGCAAGCGGTGGCGGCAGATTTGATGCAGGTATGCTCTATTACGCCCCCCAAGCGTGGACAAGCGACGATACAGATGCTGTTGAACGCCTTCACATTCAGTACGGTACAAGTTATGCCTATCCGCTTATTTCAATGGGAAGTCATGTTGCGGCTTGCCCAAACCACCAAGTAAAGCGTAATTGTAGCTTAAAAATGCGTGCCGATGTTGCGTATTTTGGAACTTTTGGTTATGAGCTGAATGTCGACCTAATGAATGAAGAAGAAGCAGAACAAGTTCGTGAGCAAATTGCATTTTTCAAGGAATACCGAGAGCTTATTCAATTCGGTGATTTTTATCGACTTAAAGACGGTTCAAAGAACGCCTTTAGCTGGATGGTAGTTTCTAAGGATAAGAAAACAGCAATAGTAGCTTACTATAAAATTTTAGCTCAGCCAAACCCATCTAT
>CAYJPB010000076.1:0-5084 GCA_964371955.1 uncultured Desulfovibrionaceae bacterium
CGCATGAAAATAGTTTTTACATGTGCCACAAAAAGCTTTTAATTTTTCCTAAAGTGAGTGAATTTTGAATCTGTGAAATAAATTTTCACAGAGAACTACTGTATAAATCGGTGTTTGTTAAAGGCTTATAGAAAATATTAGATAACAACAGTGTATAAACCTCCAAGCTGCTTGTCTTTTTCCGATACAATAATTTTATCAGAGCGAAAATTCAAAAAAAAAAACACAAAGAACTAGCCTCAGCACTGGAAATAGAAGTTTTTTGTTGTTGAATTGAGCTATATATCGCCAGATTATTTAGACCACGTTCTGAAATTATTTACAAAACTCTTTTGAATGATATGCAAAAACCCACCCAAAAATATTTGTTATTCTGCGCAAACACCCTTGTGTGACTCGTCATCACATAAGGGTGTTTAATTGGCGCAGTATAGTTGGGATATAATACTTACAAACATTCAGGTTGTGGCAAGAAGTTTCCAGCTTTCTCTTTATAATCTCTTAGAATCCTATGACAAAATTCAATATCACTTTTTTGTACTACATCAATGCGGTACTCAATATATTGGTGACAGTGCATGCCGTATTTCAACTTTCTCAGTTGGAAAAAGTCTGTGGAGCGGGAAGGAATCAAGCGCCCGCTATGAAGCAGGAATCAATCTTGGTGGTTTAATTCAAGCAAGTTCACTATATACTTTACTTCATTTTCGTTCAAGTGACTCATATCAATGAAGCCTTCATCAATATCTGCAGAGCTATGCATCATACATGCGATACGTGAAGAAATGTCTTTCTCTTCATGGAATGGGCGTAAAGCCTTGATAAATTCTCTTATAAGCGCACTTTTCTCAATAAATGGGTGTGAATATTGACGCACAATATAATCTAAATGCTCAACGCCGAGTGACTTGAGAAATGGATATATCTCTTTCTTGTACCGATTTTCGTAGTTTGTGAGTAAACAAAGTTGATACAAGAGCTCAATATCTTCTTTTCTATGGAGATACAATTCAAGCATAAGCATACATTGATGCTCAAAGCACAGCACGGGAATATTTCTGCGTGTTTTCCTTGCCACCCGCATTGAATATGCCATTATTGTATTCTGTGTAAGCGTCAGAAGCTTTCCCTCATTTTCAGAATAAGGATACACTTCTTTGAAAATAAGTCTCCTCTGCTCTGCGTTGATTTCCAACTCGTAAATGCCATATTTTGAAGCAACTTTGCTTTGCTCCATAAGCAAACTATATTCGTTATCTTTGCAATATTCCTCAAGCTCTCTGTAACAGCCGTCTTTTCTGAGGAAAATTTCAACTATATCACTCTTTAACGGAAAATCGTAAAAGTATTGCAAGCCCAATGCGCCGACAAGAGCAAAGGTATGCCCCCAATTTTCAAACATATGTCTTGCAAGGTGCTTGGCTCTTTCAACTTCTCCCTCAGGCAGCTCTTGTCCTACAGCAATAGATTGACATACAGGCTGAATATTTTTGACATTTTTTGCCTTGAGAAATTCTATCCACTTGAAATAAAACACTTCTCTCATCAACAGAGATATATTATTCCAATGCTTGATTTTCTTCAATGTATACACACGCTTGAAAAAATCATAAAAACTGTCTTCTTGCAAACTTTCTTTCAGCAAGAGTTTGATTTTCGCTTCAATATCTATACTCCATCCATCTTCAAGAATATCAAGAATGGCGCGCTTTGCATTTGCCTTATTATATGTTCTTTCTAGGCCGAAAATTTCGATAAGAATATCGCGCTCAATGCCGTATTCTTTAAATATTGAAGTATTACTTTCCTTAAAGTCAACGGCTGACATTTCATTATCTGTTCTTTCGTCAAAACTGAAAATATTTGATAAGTATTCCATATAATACCCCTTATATAGTATTCTAAGTTGACAGCACTACTGTTAACTTACGTGAGGCACACTTGCTTCGTCATTTAACAGTGCAGTAAAAATTGCACTTATTCCTACGCAGTACTTGCCTGCTTACGCAGTCAAGATAGTAATTTCATCTGAAATTACTATACTACTAATTTCCTATGTACATTCAAAGCATCTGCTATGTATTTATTGAGTAAATCTTGAGAATTTTGTGCAATTGCTTTTTTTTCTTCCCTCACTTCTTCAAAAGCGCACACGCAAAGAACATTATTTACTCCATCATAACCAACTGATTTAATAGAAATTACTCCTCCACCGTCTGCAAATCTGTCAAAAGCTTCAACAATAGCTTCTCTCCAGCTCAAGGGGACGTAGACTTTCAAAGCTTCTTCATCTTCAAAAAAGTCGATGTGTTTCCCAATAAAAGCGTGTATCTGCATTTTACATTCAAGAGGGTCGTGCGTATCGTAAATCTTACAAATTTCAGGCTTTGTATTCTTTAAGCTATCAAGAGTTTTGTGCGTTCTTTGTGCTGTGATTTTCTCTCTTCTCCTTTCACGCCGCAGTAAAGCAAGAAGAGTTGCATTATTTTCCAGAATTGTTTCTTTCGCGATTTGATTCTCTCTATCTTTAAGCAGTTCTTGCGTGGCGACATAACTTTTATTCACGTGATCACAGGCTACACGCAACTTTTTGTCGGTATCACTATAGAGTGTGGTAAAAACTTTGCCGTGGTCAAGTTTGAAGAGGGCTACTTCAGGATCGTACACATTTGTAATGTTTTGTGTCAGAGGATCGTCACTTCTGAGATAAATTTTGCTATTACAATTACTTACAAATGATAGAACAGCTTCTTCATCGTTTCCATTAAGCATAAGCGAAGCGGCGGACTGAGTTGAAGCAATAAAACTTGCGCCAAACTCACGAGCTTGCGCAACAAATGCTGTATCAGAGAACTTTGCCTTATTACTCAAGCGCGCGACTTCGTGGAATTCATCTATAGCGATGAAGGAGGGATAATCCTTTATCTCATCGATATTCATACTAAAAACTGTTTTATAGTATTCCGTGATAAAATGTCTTGAAAAAAATGACCCGATTTTACCGCTGCCGGCATCAAAACGTAATACCACAACACTTCTATTAAAAAACAAATTCTTATAATTAAGCCCAACACCTTCACTATTTGCAAATTTTTCTTTGATATTCCTTGTGTTTAGTATATCGATAAAGGCAGTACGCGGTCCGTTGATGGCATAATTCAACTGTTCGTTATATCCTCTGCCCAAACTGATTTTCTTATTATTAAAGTGTAAAATATGAAAAGCATCCGACTCAATCGAATCCACAAGCCTTTTTTCATATAATACATTCGAATCATAAAATTTTTCTTTATATTCTTCGTATACTGTGCTTCCCGAGTGCGCGTTAATTAAAAGTTCACACATATCAAAAAGTGTTGGAGCGGGCATTTTGTTCTTTTCATGGTAAAGGCGAAGTATCTGGAGCACTTGCACACATTGCAAGAGACCACGCATATGAAAATCTTTATTATGCGTGCTATTGTCGATTGAGTTATCAAAAAGGAGTTCAAAGAAATGAGAAACTTCACTGACATCCATATTTTCAATGATATTGAGAGGGATAGCCGTATCTGAAAGGCCAAATTCATAAATATCCTTTTCTCTGCTCACTGCTTTGGCTAGCGCTCTACTCTGTTCCCTCAAATTACCTTTTACGTCGATAATCAAGCCTCCGTTACCCGTTTGCAAAAAGCCTGCAAGCATAGGTAGGAAAATACTGTGCGTTTTGCCCGTTCCGGTAGTTCCGAAGATAAGTGTATGCAATTTTGCATCTTGTACATTGATTGAATAACCGGAGTCAAAAGTATATATTTTCTGGTTCTTATATTCTTGATTATATCTTTGATGCTGTTTGAGTATGTTTAAAAATCCTATGTCAGACATATCCTTGCCTCCTTCATTTTTGTTTTTCTTATATTTTATTTAAAAGGTAGTAATTGCTATTTTATAAAAATAATAAAAAAATATGGCAATGAAAAAAAAATACTAAAGAAAAAGTATTAGATTGTCAACTTTTTTTTACAGACGTAAAATTGCTGAAATGTGCCGGTCGCTTAATTGTTGATGTCTTGCTGTTTTTTCCGAGTGTGCTTCAAAGCTTCAATGCTTCTTCTTCGCCTAATAATTTCACTGAAATGTGCATGAATATTCGTATGATATTCAGTAAGTTCCGCTAAATCTTTCTCGTTTGGTAAAGCAATTTGTATCTGCTTTATGGCATTTGCGTTCACCGAAAGCACGCTTGACCCCGTCGCGCGGGACATAATCGCTTCTTGCACACGTTTTTCTTGGAGCTGATAAAAGAGCCAGAGAGGGTCGATTTGCTTATCTTTCACTCGCACAATCACCAATGAGGTACTGCAAAGAATTGGGATAGTTGAAGAATTATTTTCATCACTCTGCTCTTCTTTAACTTTATCAATTTTTTTGTCCAAAGAAAAATCAATAAATCCAATTGTTCCAAGCGTTGCCCTACTGCCTTTAAATGCAAGAACTATATCATTATCTTGCAAAATAAAGCGCTCATATTTATCATCTTTTGGTTTTATTTTAATGCAGTCGGCATTGTCAAATACAGTAAACGCAGTCGATGAATCAATATCTTTGAGGCTTATTTCACGGAGAACTTTTTCAAGGCTGTCAATCTTTGCATCCATGTGATAAGGCACACGGGGCTCTTGACATCGAAGCACCTCCGCCACATCACCCAAGTTTGTAAACCCTTGCGATGAATGAGAATAATTTTTCTTCTCGGTGATATGCTTCACGGGACTGAGATTATAATATTTATCGGTAAAAACTTCATCTTCTGTTATTTCAACAGTCGCAAGCTTTAGATATTCTTCCTCAAAAGATTTTTGAATTGCTTCTGATTCAATAAATGAAAGCGTGTCGTTATTTATAATACTTCCAAATATTTCTTGTAGATAGGCTTCACTATCCTGCCCCTCCCTATCTTCGTTGATAATGCCCTCATTCTCAAGCTCAACAAGGAGTTTTGAGACGCATTTTTCACAAAAGCTATGCAAATCAACCATATGGATTGATTGAGAATATTCCTGATCAAGCACAAGCAATGCGGGATAATTCTTACTTCCCTCTCG
>CAYJPB010000076.1:5094-8444 GCA_964371955.1 uncultured Desulfovibrionaceae bacterium
GAGCAACAGTATTGACAATATTTTTATAATAAAAAAGCAGACGTCGTGTTCGACGAAATTCTGCCGATGCAAGAAAATTCCAACTTGTGTATATTATTGCGGATTGGTAATTTATAATTCTTTCGACATATTCTTGATTGTTTTTTGTGTGAGGAAGCGGAAATTGAAGAAGTGCAATTGTGTCATAGAGCGGTTCTTGGTTTGGATTATAGGCAAAAAACCAGTTATCGCGCGAAAAATTATCATGCCTTATCAAAAATTCCTGAATAGTTTTGGAAATTTCGCTACACTCCTCTATAATAATGGCTTTTGCCTCGTGCGCAACAAGCAAAACCACCGGCAACATCTCAATGTTCTTGACTGAAATTCTTACAGTTTTTGACTTTCGTATCTGCCCACGCAATGCGTGTGACAAAAGCACACACAAAGACGGTGCAGGGAAAAAATTCGGGTAACGGAAGCGCAACACCATCAGCATATAGAAAAGCAAAATCTCGCGAGAAATAAACAGCTCACGAAAATTTGTTTTTATGGAATCAGAATAAATATCGTTGCCATAAAATTGCTTATCGTATTGTTTTATAAAGAGATCGAGAGCTTGCGCCAAAGAAAGCGAAGCGGGAATCTCGTCGATTATCGCCTGAGTGACAAGCCTAAAATCCTTAAGGGCAACTTTATCGTATAAAGTAGAATATTCCAAAATCTGCTCCTATGTACATGTTACGTAAAGATGATGTTGACAAGGATTATATTCGCCTCCGGCGGGGGCAAAGGAGCTAAGCCCCTTTGCAAACCCTAACAGGTTTCATGGGCAAAAAAAGTCAATAATCTTTTGTTATTTCAAACTATTTTCTAATTTAGTTACAAACAAACTGCCGTGACTCCCCCTTTTCCTTACAAGCTTTTTAAAAGGGGATAGTTTTTTTCTCAAAAAAAGTTATGCGTTAACACTGATAATTTTCAGCAAGAAATTTTGTATATAATACTGCACTCTCGGTATTTTAGCAAGTATTACCTAGAAACTTAAATTTAACTGTAAAAAAAACTTGACAATTGTAGAAATACAATCTACAAAGAACTCATGAAGCGTTTTTTTTCATAATTTTGCATTATGACATTCACTACCTTTTGCAAGTCATAGATAATTATTAACCAAGGAGCACGCATGAAAGACTGTATAGAGAAAATTTCGCATAAACACATTGACCGCGCACGTCGTTACGAAGTCATATCGCTTGCTCTGATTAATCATTGTACTCAAGCGTATAACTCTTCACTTTTTTATAAACAAAAAACTCACTTCCTAATATTGTCATAAATAACAGCAAAATAGAGGGAAGTATAAGGAAAACACTATGATATACTTCACCTCAGATTTACACTTTTACCACGGCAACGTCATTGGCTATTGCAATCGCCCTTTTGATGGCTTTATGAGCATGAACAATACCCTTGTAGCCAACTGGAATAATACAGTTAATACACAAGACGAAGTCTATATTTTAGGCGATATCACCATGCGTGGACCTGATATTGTAAACAAGCTTATGCCTACTCTGCATGGAAAGAAGTTTCTTGTGCGTGGCAACCACGACATCTTCTCTCGCAAGCAAAGTTTTAATGCGGAAAACTTTGAATTCGTTAAGGATTACCATAGCTTCAATTATCAAACAAAGGGCAAGAACCACATGCTTTGCCTTATGCACTACCCTCTTTTGTCATGGAATCACAGCATGCGAGGTTCCATTCATTTGCACGGGCATATTCATTCAAGTCCTGAATATAATGAGGAAAACATCAGAAATGGAATACTCCGTTTTGATGTCGGTGTCGATGCGCATAATTATTGCCCGATAAGCATGGAAACAATTCTTGAAATGGCAGAAAGAGCAAAAGAAAATCAAATTAATCAAGCTGATTATCACTATTCAAGAAATAATGAATAAATTTTTGAGAGAAAATTATGGCAACTCAATTAATATATGTCGCAGGCGATGTTCACGCAATGTGGAAAATTCTCAATGAATATATCAATACGAATATGCGCCAAAGCAAGAAATTCAGAAAGCTGATTGCCGAATACGAAGAAGATTCTTCAAATGTCGAGGTCATTATCTTGCAGTGCGGAGATTTCGGCATTTGGAAAGAGGAAGAAATTGGCAATCTTCCCATTAAAAACAAGGTAGATTTCTTGAAAGACGGTCATGTAAAAATCTATTTTGCAGACGGAAATCACGAAAATCACGATGTTTTGGACAAATTGGAGGAAGACAATCCCGATAACCCTTTTCCAGAAGTTATGCCCTTTGTTTATTTCGGAAAATTCGGCTCGATTTTGGAACTTCTTGACGGCACAAAAGTCATGTTCTGCGGCGGAGCTGAAAGTGCGGACAAAGCCTTTCGTATCCCCGGTGAGGAATGGTGGGCGCAAGAAGGTATTGACGACATTGATATGATGAATCTTCCGCCAACAGGCACACACATTGACTGGATAATTTCACATGCTGCGCCTCTGTCTTTTGATTTGGGAGTATATGTTTACACGTCAAGGTATGAAAAACTCAAAGAGGCGTCGAGGGAAAAACTTGACAGAATTTTACATACGTACAAACCGAAAAAGTGGTTTTTCGGGCATTACCATTATAATTATGTGCGTGAATGTCACAATTGTCGCTGGGAATGTATGAATTATTCCCATGCCGAACATTCAAAATCGTGGCTTGATTTAAAAGAAATAATCACAATAAAATAAAGGATATAAACATGAGATACACTATCCAAGACATAAGAAACAGATTTGACAAGCAAGAAAAGCTTGATTTCCTATTTTTCTGGAAGCCGCAAAAAGCGAACGCCGTTCTCACAAATGCCTGTCTGTGCCAATGGCATTCATGCACATTTACTGTTGCAATGAGAACATATTTCAATTGCGAACAGTTTATGATGGCGCAAAAAGCCTTACTGTTTAATGATATCAAAATTTTCAACAAGATTTTGCAAACAAAGAGCCCAAAGGAGTGTAAAGAGCTTGGCAGGCTTGTGAAAAACTTCAATCCAAATAAGTGGGATAACTACAAATATTCCATAGTACTTGAGGGAAATATGGCGAAATTCTCACAAAACGAAAATTTGAAAAACTTTCTTCTCTCTACTGAGGAGAAAATCCTTGTTGAAGCAAGCCCTTATGATAAAGTATGGGGTGTGGGTTTAGATGAATTCGATAAAAGAATTCTAAATCCATACAACTGGCAAGGGGAAAACCTTTTGGGCTTTGCGCTTATGGAAGTGCGTGATTGTTTGAAAACTATCTAAAATAAAAGAGAAATCATGATATACTTCACCTCAGATTT
>CAYJPB010000076.1:8454-10482 GCA_964371955.1 uncultured Desulfovibrionaceae bacterium
ATTTATATTTTTTCCACAATAATATTATAAATAAGGGGGATGATGAGCTGAGGCTTTAGAAGCATCTTTTAAACTAATGAGGACAATATGTTAGGCAAACCCAAATATACATTAGGCGAAAATGTAGTATTCATGTGCAATGGCACACAGAAAAGCGGAAGAATCAGTATTATAAACGCTTATGGCACATTCGAGCAAGGAGATGAGGTTTCCTACGACATCTACAGCCCTGAAGAAAATATGTTATATAAGCATGTTATTGAAATGGAAGATTTTTGTTGTGGAAGTAGATAGGATACTTTCGCTATCCTCCTTACTTTCCGTTAATAACAGTAAAAAAGCTCACCCCAAAATATTAATAAATATTTGTTACTCTGCGCAAAAACCCTTATGTGACTCATCATCACATAAGGGTTTTTATTGGCGCAGTACAGTTTTACTGTATACTATTTTTATGCGTGTTTCTCAATGTCGTACACGCTGGCGGCAGCAACAAGGAAGCCTGAACGTGTCATCCCTGCGAATTGTGCTTTTTTATCGATCATATCAAGTTTATATTTACTCAATGAAACGGCAATTTGTTTTACTTTTGTGTCAAGCACGGGGGCTTTTACAGGAAGAAATACAGTTTCTTCCGGTAAGTTGCCAAGTTCTAATTGATGATAATATTCATTTAATTTTTGTATTGCTATTTCTTTTGTGCTTGGTGTGGGTATTCTGTCGTTATCGTCTGTCATGGCTTCAATATGCCCTTCCAGAGCTTCGCTTGCCATTGCAAAAGCTTCTTCTAAATTTTCTCCATAGCTGTTACACCCTAAAAAATCGGGGAAAAAGACGGCATAGCCTTTTTCGCCATCATCTGTTGGAACAAAGCCTGCATAATACACTTTAGCTTTAAGCATTTTTTACCTCTTTACTATTTTACTGTTTTATATATGTATCTTTTTACAGAGAGGGTTTCCCCCTCTCTGTGTTTTATGTTAATTTTACTCCGGATTGTTTTTCAATGCTCTTTACTGCAGGGAGTGGAATATCCCCTTTATGCATTGAAACTGTTACTTTTCCATGCTTTTTTGGGTGCTTAAAATGTTTGTGGGCTGTTTTGCCGCCTTTCACTTCTTCCCACCCCTCGGCTTTGAGTTTCTGAACAGCTTCTTTTGCTGTCATACGTCCTCCTCAATAAGAAATATATAATTTTTATATATCAATGTCAAGAAAAATATATAAAAATTATATATAAATTTAAATCCGGAGTTTTTATTTTACCGCTTGTTGCTTATCTGCCACTTGTCCCTTTTGATCCATGACTATTGTATCTTTGTTATCCTCCTTTTTTTTCTTTTTTAGGTCGGGAAAAATAATGTTGTTAAGTTTACAAAATTCTCTTACAGTTTGCGCAGAAACCTTAACGCCCGACTTTTTAAAGCCCCTTTCAATATCCGAGCATGTGGCTCCACCCTCTACCATTTCTTCGATTACTACCCGCACATTGGACAGCATACCTTGCAAAGGGCTTATCTCTTTCTTTCGTTCTTCTCTCGCATTTAAAATATTTGTTTTGAGTGTTTCATCGTAGTTTTTTGTTTCAATAAACTCTTTTACATCTTTATATAATTTTTTCCTAGTCATACAATAACCTCTATATTGTTAAATTGTTTCAGACAAATCGATTGCTTCTATTTTTACCTCTGTCACTTTTTAAAAAGAATTCTTTCACCTTAATATAAATAAAATTAATTAATTTTAACGCCGCAAAGATTATTTTTTATTTTTTTACTAAAAATATCAGTAGCTCCAATCGCTGCTGTCAAATAAACACTAATTTAAAAAAAGGAAATAATTATGACAAAGCAAAAGAAAATCACAATCAGACTCGCTAATATGGAATATGCAGCAATAGTACTAAAGGCAGATGCGGCAAATCTCTCTGTCAGCGCGTTTGTGCGCAATGCCCTCTGTGATATGCAAGTGCATAGCAACAATAATAAACTTTGCAATGAAGCGGTTTATGCACTCAATTGCCTCAAC
>CAYJPB010000077.1:0-8643 GCA_964371955.1 uncultured Desulfovibrionaceae bacterium
AAGACCTCTGCACAATTAATTTTTTGCAGAAATTTACAGTTTAAGTTTGTACTACATTTTTTATAAAATAAATAATCTGCAGAGGAAAAGGCACAAAAATCAATCATTTACCAACAAAAGCGCGGTTTTGTCTATTCTTGATTTTTGGTCGAATTTGCTCTGCAAATTCTCCATGAGCCCTTGCACAATGAATTGTGCAGAGGTCTCAAATTAGTTATGGAATGTTAACTATATTGGAAAAAAGAAAATGTCAAGAAAAATAGTTATGCATTGTTAACTATTTTTCTTGACATGTATTCAGCTGTTCAAAATATTAGCTATTTATTCAAGTATGACAACACTATCTATAAGTATCCATTATGAAAATCTTTAATACTCATGGCATTTTTTCCGACAGGCTTGATTTTTGTTACGGCAAATGCTTTATCATTATCGGCTGTAGCAATAAAAAGTGCATTGTTTTGTACTTCAAGTATTGCGCCTGTTTCTTGCCCCGAATAGCTGTAGTCAACAACTTCTCCTTCAAGAATTTGTATACTGAGCGCATCATCTTTCTTTGTTTTCAATGTAGTGCGCGGTGTTATAAGCGCACGCACAAGGCGATCGACAGTCACTGCGGATATATTCCAATCAAAGGTATATTCTTCTTTGAGAACTTTATGTGCATAGGTTGCGGCATCGTGATTTTGTGGAATAAAGCCTGCGCGCATTTCATAAATTTGCTTTAACGCAGCAACCATAAGTTTTGCACCAAGGTCTGCCAGTGCATCGAGCAAAGTTTGTGAAGTGTCTTTCTTTGCGATGGGAATAGCTTGTTGAAGAAGCATATCGCCTGTATCAAGCCCTTTTTCCATGCGCATAATTGTGATGCCTGTTTGCGTATCTCCTGCCAAAATTCCTCTTTGCACAGGTGCCGCACCTCGCCATTTTGGCAAGAGTGAAGCATGGATATTATACGCACCGAGAGGAGCGACATTGAGCACGCTTTCAGGAAGTATTAATCCATAGGCCGCAACTATAAGAATGTCGGCTTCAAGACTTGCAAGAATGTCAACATCTTCTTGATTTTTGAAGTTATCGGGCTGAAAGACAGGAAGATTTAACTCCTGAGCTTTTTGCTTAACGGGGGGGGCTTGTAATTTTTTGCCACGCCCTGCGGGTTTATCGGGTTGGCAATAGACTCCAACTATACGTGATTGCAAAGAAAACATTTCTTTTTCAAGATATTCCAAAATCTGAGCCGCAAAGTCGGGCGTGCCCATAAAGACAATTTTCTTCATGTGATAACTGCTTGTCTTAATCTATAAATGTAGTTGAAACATTCGGAATTTCAACCACAAAGGCTGAAACATTTTGTCCGCTGAATTTATCGCAATACAAGTTCACAACATCATTTATCGGCTGACCTATAACAGTCGGATCGCCAACAATTTCAACTACCGTAGTGTTTTCACGAAGAATTGTATTGTTGGCATCGAAGCGAACGCCTTGGCTTTCCATAATTGTCACGCCAGTCACGCTTATGGGTAAAAGCTCGTCATTGATAAATGTATAAAAATCTCTTAAATTAACAGCATTTGAATCTATCCCGCGCCCAAAATGCACAAGGTAGACAGTTTGATTCTCAGCGTTAATTTCTTCTGCTTGAACAGTAAAACCGGAAAAAAGAAGTGTACATAAAGCTAAAGTTGTAACTATAAATTTCATTTTTACCTCCAAAATGTTTAAAGCAATTTACATTTAAGTATTTTTAATGTCAACTTTGAAAAATGCGTTGAAATAACACTAATTATGCGTTATTGTTTCCGCAACATTTCTTATATTTTAGCCCCGAACCGCAAGGGCAAGGGTCGTTTCTGCCGGCGGTGTGTGTTTTTGTGGCTTGTTTTTTTGTTGACGGTTGATTGGGTTGCTGAATTTCCATTTTCTGCTCTTTGTGTTCGGGAACGGCAGATAATTGTTGCTGTGGAGCAGCTTGAGCTTGAAGCTGTTCATCGGCTTGAGGAGCTGTTATTGGAGGAGGGGTTTCAGAATTTTCAGGTTTTTTTACTTTAACATGAGTGAGGGCACGAATGGAGTTTTCTCGAACGGTGAGAAGCATTTCCTGAAAAAGAGCAAAACCTTCTTTTTTGTATTCCAGCTTTGGATCTCTTTGCCCGTAACCGCGTAATCCAATACCTTCACGCAACTGATCCATATTACGCAGATGTTCTTTCCACGCCCTGTCAAGTTCTTCTAAAAGGAAGTAGCGAACAATATCTTTATAGATTTGTCCTGCTTCCTCTTTAAGCATATCGAGCACTTGGTATATGCGTTCTTTAGCTTCTTCAAGTGAAGGAATTTCTTCGCTGTCACTAACTTTTGTCATGTTGCCCACGTCTTTAAGTCGTGTGAGGATAACGTCGTCTTCTTCTTCATAGGCGGCTTCAAGAAAATCGTCAATATATTCTTCAAGCATCGGTTGCAGATCGGAATTTTGCATAAATTCATGGCGTAAATCATAAATAACTTCACGCTGTTGATTCATAACATTATCGTATTCAAGCAAGGTTTTACGCACTTCAAAGAAATGCCCTTCCACTCGTTTTTGTGCATTTTCAATAGCACGGGTTACCATATTGTTTTCAATGGGTTCGCCCTCTTCCATACCAAGCTTTTGCATAATTGAAGAAAGTCTGTCTGAGCCGAATATGCGCATAAGATTATCTTCGAGTGAAAGATAGAAGCGTGAAGAGCCGGGGTCGCCTTGACGGCCTGAACGCCCGCGGAGCTGATTATCAATTCGGCGAGATTCGTGGCGTTCGGTACCAAGTATATGCAGGCCACCAAGTTCTATAACATTTTCGCCAAGAACAATATCCGTTCCGCGTCCTGCCATGTTTGTGGCGATTGTTACTTTGCCTTTTTGCCCTGCTTGTGCAATAATTTGAGCTTCTTGTGCTTGGTATTTTGCGTTAAGAACATTATGAGGGATTTTTGCTTTTGTGAGGATTTTTGAAAGAAGTTCTGAAGATTCGATAGAAATTGTGCCCACTAAAACAGGCTGTCCTTTTTGGTGTAATTCTACAATGGCATTGATAATGGCATCATATTTTTCTTTTTGTGTGCGGTAAATAACGTCGGGAAAATCTTTCCTTACCACAATTTTATTAGGCGGAATGGAAATAACTTCAAGGCTGTAAATTTGTGCAAATTCAACAGCTTCAGTTTCTGCTGTACCTGTCATACCCGCAAGTTTGTCATACATTCTGAAATAGTTTTGATAGGTGATGGAGGCAAGAGTTTGGTTTTCAGATTGAATGGCAACATTTTCTTTAGCTTCAAGCGCTTGATGCAAGCCATCGCCAAAACGCCTGCCGGGCATCGGACGCCCTGTGAATTCGTCTACTATAACAATTTTCTTCTCTTCGGTTACAAGGTAATCGATTTCATTTTTATAACAATTATTTGCACGCAATGCCTGCAAGATATGGTGCTGAATTGTGATCGCGTTCGGGTCGAAAAGATTGTCAATATTAAGAAGTTTTTCACATTTTGCTACGCCTTGATCTGTAAGAAGTGCTGTGCGGGCTTTTTCATCAATGGTAAAATCTTCGTCAAGAACAAGTTGTTTTATAAGCGTATTCGCTTGGATGTACATTCCCGTTGTTTGATCGACAGCACCTGAAATAACAAGCGGTGTTCTTGCTTCATCGATAAGAATTGAGTCAACTTCGTCAACAATGGCAAAACTATGTTCACGCTGAACAAGTTGCTGTGCGTGGAATTTCATATTGTCGCGCAAGAAATCGAAACCGAATTCGTTGTTTGTTCCATAAGTGATATCACAGTGGTATGCTTCTCTTCTTTGCTCGTCTTTCAATCCGTGGATAATAACCCCGACGGAAAGCCCGAGAAAATTATACAGTTGCCCCATCCATTCGGCATCACGCTGCGCAAGGTAGTCGTTCACCGTAACAACGTGCACGCCTTTTCCTGAAAGGGCATTCAGCACAACAGGTAATGTGGCGACAAGGGTTTTACCTTCACCTGTTTTCATTTCTGAAATTTTTCCTTGGTGAAGCGCAATACCGCCTATAAGTTGCACATCGTAATGACGCATGGCAAGAGAGCGTAGCGATGCTTCACGCACAAGTGCGAACACTTCCGGCAACATTTCGTCCAAAGTTTTTTCACCGCTTTGAATTGAATTTTTATATTCATTGATACGAATTTTAAATTCTTCGTCGCTTAATGCTTGCATTTGTTCTTCAAGGCTGTTACATTTTTGAATAATGGGCTTGAGTGACTTTATATATCTGTCGTTTCTTGTTCCAAAAAGTTTTCGTGCTATATAAGAAAACATACTTCCTCCGTATGTGGGCGTTAATCTCATAAAAAATAAGTATATTTTTAAATATTGCAATACGCAAGAAAAAAAAAGTAGAAAATATTTTTTGTCGGTTGAGAAAAAGCCGTTTTTTGTTCCAAATTATATTGCACATACAGTATTAATTTGTATGTTATGTGAAAGGAAAAATTATGAAACTTATCCCGAGTGGAATTCGTCGCCCTTTGAGCCACCCTGATTATCGCTACTTTGCGACAGGGCAAATTGTTTCGGTTTTCTCTTTCTGGATGCAAAGCATGATTGCTTCATGGCTTGTGTATTCTATCACCGGTTCGGGGGCGATGCTTGGACTGGTATCATTTTTATCCATGTTTCCTGCTTTAATTTTTTCTCCGCTTGGTGGTGTACTTGCTGATAAATTTCCTAAAAAATACATAATTTACGTCACACAAGTTATGGTGATAATCACCTCATTGGTTATGGGTATTTTGATTATAACAGACAGAGTAGAAATTTGGCATGCTATGGTTTCTGCATTTGTGATAGGTGCTGCCATGTCGATGGAAAGCCCTGTGCGTAATTCATACCTCATAGAATTGGTAGGTAAGGAAGATTTACGCAGTGCCATCGCCTTAAACGCTTCAATTTTTAATTTAGGTAAGGTTGCCGGCCCTGCATTAGGCGGTTTACTTATACCGCTTATCGGTATTGGGCCGATTTATCTTCTTACAGCTGTGGGCTTTTCGGGAATAAGCTTTGCGCTTTATAAAATCAGCGTGATTGGCGCGCCAAGCAAGCAAGAAGACGCGCTTGGGCACACTATGCTTGACGGTTTTAAATTTGCCATAGAAAATAAAGCCATACGCTACGGGCTGTTGCTTGTTGGCTCGGTTTCTATGCTTTTGGTGCCAATTACCGTGCTTTTGCCTCGTTTGGCTGTTGAAATCTTATCGGGGAGCAGTGTTTTACTTGGAGCTTTGTCATCCGCTTCGGGTATAGGTGCATTTGCCGCCGCAATCATTTTAGCATCGGGATTGCAATCGCGT
This sequence comes from uncultured Desulfovibrionaceae bacterium, assembly GCA_964371955.1. Classification (GTDB taxonomy): domain Bacteria; phylum Desulfobacterota; class Desulfovibrionia; order Desulfovibrionales; family Desulfovibrionaceae; genus CAYJAZ01. Next base: position 5,377 of record CAYJPB010000077.1, read on the forward strand.
ATAGTTAAGTGGGTATTGGTAGGCGATATATTCTTGCTTATTGGCTTGATAGGCGTTTCATTTTCAAGAGACAGTACCTTGACATTGGTTTTGCTTTTGGCTGTAGGGGGTGGTTCAACTTTGGTGATGGCATCGATAAACACACTTATTCAGCTTTCAACGCCCGACTATTATCGAGGCAGGGTTATGTCTATTTTTTCTATGACGCTTATGGGGGTGGGTGTGTTCGGTTCAATATTTGCCGGTTACGCAAGCGATTATTTCGGTATATTGGAAACCTTTGCTATATGCGCCACTCTTGCTGTCGGTTCTTCGCTGTTTTTGGTTCCTAAACTTTTTAAACATTCACGGAAAAATAAAGATTTGTAATTATATTGATTTGAAGCTTTCTACACAATAAACTAAAGGAAAAAATCATGCCACAAGTGATTGATGAAAAAGAGCTTTTAGAAAATGTAGACATAGAGTACAAAGAACCTACTCTTTATAAAGTAATTTTACATAACGACGACTATACAACTATGGAATTCGTGATTAATATCCTTATCGAGGTTTTCAGAAAAAGCCTTGCGGAGGCGGAAGAACTCACTCTTACCGTGCATAAAAGTCAAAGGGCTGTAGTGGGTATTTACACAAAAGAAGTTGCCGAAGTGAAGGTTGATCGCACAATAAAAAGAGCAAAAAGTGTAGGTTTTCCCCTACTGTGCACTCTTGAACCCGATGCATAAGGCACACTATTAAAGATATAAAATTGAGGTACTATGTTAAGTCATTCAGTTCAAAATGTATTGGCAAAAGCTGTTTACGAAATGCGCACAAGGAAACATGAATTTCTTACAAGCGAGCATATACTCTTGGCGCTTACCTATGATAACGAAACAAAGTCTATCCTTGAAGGCTGTGGTGCAGATATAAAAGGCGTGCGTATGGAATTAGAACAATTCTTTACACAGCGACTTGAAGTTATTGACGACTCGCGCGATGGTGAAGTGTTTCAAACAATTGCTGTTGAACGCATGCTCACAAGAGCTTTGCAGCAAGTGAGTAGTTCCGGCAGAAGCAGCATCGAAGTTGGCGACATTCTTGCAGCAATGTTTCTTGAAGAAGAAAGTTGGGCAGTGCATATCTTGCGCTCTCAAGGGCTTACTCGTCTTGACGTGCTTGAATTTATTTCTCATCGCTTGCCGAGTGAATCTTTAAACGAGGACGAAGATGAAAAAATATTGCACGGCACAGGAAGTCAAGTTCTTGAGCAATTTTGTGTAAATCTCAGCGAAAAAGCACGTAGAAATGAGCTTGATCCGCTTGTTGGGCGTGAAGCTGAACTTTTGCGTATTGTGGAAATACTTTCTCGCCGACGTAAGAATAATCCTTTACTCACGGGTGATGCCGGCATCGGAAAAACAGCAATTATTGAAGGATTGGCTACACGCATTGTGCAAAAAAAAGTGCCGAAAGAATTTTATGATGTGGAGCTTTACGCTCTTGACACAACAGCTCTTATGGCAGGCGCAAAGTATAGGGGAGAATTTGAAGGGCGCTTCAAAGCTCTTCTCAATGAAGTAGGAAAATTAGAAAATAGCATATTGGTTATTGATGAAATACATTCACTTCTCAGCTCTTCACACACTTCAAGCGGCGGTATTGATGCGGCAAATATCCTCAAACCTCTTCTTACAGGCGGTAATGTGCGCTGTATAGCCTCTACAACTCACGAAGAATTTCGCTCAATTTTTAATAAAGACAGAGGGCTTGCCCGCCGTTTTCAGAAAGTTGATATTGCAGAACCGAGTGTTGACGAATGTGTTGATATTCTTAAAGGCTTGCAAAAGAAATACGAAGAACACCATAAAGTGCGTTATGCCAAGAACGTTATCCGTTCTATTGTTGAGCTTTCTTCCCGCTATATTCAAGACAGAATGTTGCCCGACAAAGCTATCGACGTGCTTGATGAAAGTGCGGCTTCATTGCGCATGAAACCATCATTCAAAGAATTCAGCACCGTACACGCAAAAGATGTCGAGCGTGTTATCGCCCGTATCGCAAATGTGCCCACTGCTTCTGTTGCCACGGACGAAAGAGATATTCTCAAAAATTTAGAACCTAACATAAAGCGCCGTATTTTTGGGCAAGACGAAGCGGTAAGACTTGTCACTCGTGCGATATTGCGTTCACGAGCAAACTTTGCCGAAAATACACGCCCTACAGGTTCTTTCCTTTTTTACGGTCCTACAGGTGTGGGTAAAACAGAACTTGCAAAAACTCTTGCCGATCAGCTCAGTATGTCGTTCTTGCGATTTGATATGAGTGAATATATGGAAAAACACGCTGTGGCACGTCTTATCGGCGCACCTCCGGGGTACGTCGGTTTTGAACAAGGCGGACTTCTCACCGAAGCTGTGCGCAAAACGCCGCATGCAGTTGTCCTTTTTGACGAAATTGAAAAAGCGCACCCTGATATCTATAATATTCTCCTGCAAGTTATGGATTACGCAACTCTCACCGACAATAACGGCAAAAAAGCCGATTTCAGAAATTGCGTCATTATCATGACAACTAATGCAGGCGCAAGCGAACTTTCCGTAAACTCTATGGGATTTGCCCCTCATAATTCCACCGACACTTCGCATCGCAGTAAAAAAGCAGTGGAAAAAACATTTGCGCCCGAATTTCGCAATCGCCTTGATGCTCTTATTCCCTTTGGTGAATTAGACTTTGAACACATGATTTCCATTGTAAACAAAACTGTAAGCAATCTTTTCAAAGGTCTGCAAGCAAAGAAAATCGAACTTAATCTTACTGATGAGGCGAAAGAATGGCTTGCGCATAAAGGCTTTGATGCAAAACTTGGCGCACGCCCACTCGAAAGACTTATCCGTTCAGAGCTTGAGGATTCTCTTGCCGAAGAAATGCTTTTCGGCTCTCTCATAAAAGGTGGAAAGGTGCGTGTGAGCGTGAAGTCGAAGAATGATGAACATTTGACATTTACAACAAAAGCTCTATAATCAACTCGAAATACGAACTAATCGAATACATATCTGCATGGAAGGAGAGCAAAATGACACTAGAGCAAATATATGAAAAATTAGATACAAGAAGAGCAAGAGTGCTTGAATTGCATCAAGGCTTAACAAAGAATGTCGCAATGAGCCCGGTGAATGGCGGTGATGGCGAATGGGAAAAAGCATTGTGGTTTATAGATAAAATTAAGAATTATGATTTGACGGATATAGAATATTTTCATGCTCCCGATGAAAGGGTGACAGC
>CAYJPB010000077.1:8653-10279 GCA_964371955.1 uncultured Desulfovibrionaceae bacterium
CAAAAACGCCCGAACTTTGCTGTAAGGGTCAGAGGCAAGAGTCCGCGCACTTTATGGGTAATGGGACACTTGGATGTTGTTCCGGCAGGCGCACTTGAACTGTGGAATACCGATCCATTTAATGTAACTCTTGCTGAGGATAATGACACAATTTACGGACGTGGTGTTGAGGATAACCAACAAGCAATTGTTTCGGCAACACTACTTGCGGCGGAACTTGTGGAAGAAAATATAGAACCTGAAATTTCTTTTGGAATACTGTGCGTTTCTGATGAGGAAACAAGTAATGCCTATGGAATTGACTATGTGCTCAACACATTTCCTAATCTTGTAAAAGATGATGACTTGGTGCTTGTGCCGGACTTTGGCACGCCCGAGGGTGAAATGGTTGAAATTGCAGAAAAAGGCGTACTTTGGCTTGAGGTAACGGTGCAAGGTAAACAGTGCCACGCTTCTACTCCCGAAGAGGGCGTAAATACTCTTATGGTTGCCGCAGAAATGATTTGCAATACACCAAAAGTGCAGGCTGAACTTGAAGTGAGAGATTCACTCTTTATGCCTCCTTATACAAGCGTCACACCGACAAGAATACTTGCCAACGTGCCGAATACCAACACAATTTCAGGTAGAGATGTTTTCTACTTGGATTGCAGAATTTTGCCAAATTACACAATTGACGATGTTATAGAAAATGTGAAGAAACATTATACACCGATAGCCGAGAAGTACAATGCAAGCTTTGAAGTGAAAATTGTCAGCACCGAACCGATCACTCCTCCAACTCCTATAGACAGCGAAATTGTGGTGAAATTGCAAAAAGCGATAAAAGCTGTGTATGACATTGATGCAAAACCCGGTGGTATTGGTGGTTCAACGGTGGCAAGTCGCTTCCGTATGCGTGGAATTCCTGCCGTTGTGTGGGCAAGAGTACACCCAACCTACCACATGCCCAATGAAAAAGGAAAAATTTCGCACAATATCAATGATGCTAAAATCTATGCGCATATTCTTTTTGACGGTGAATAGAAATGGACGAATTATTAAAGCAAATGGCTAAAAAGCTTGACAGTTTAGATGAAGAATCTCTGCTTGGATTATGGGAAAAATACGCCCGTATTGTAGATAATTTTGAACCGACAGAACGTTGGCAAGAAGCGGTATTGGTACTTTCGTTTATTCAAGCAAAATTGTGGAAGAATCAGCTTTTTAATTATCATTGGTCAGCCCGCCAAAAATTGCATGGCAGAAAGGGAGGGCTTGCGCCTGTCTTTATGCTGAATTTACCGAGTAAAAAAGCAAAGCCACAAAAACCTGCTGAACAAATTCCCTTTACTTTTGGAGATAAAGAAGAGCAAGAGTAAGAATGATTGAACAAGCAAAAGAATTAAACTATCCTTTACCGCGCGCTTTTGAGGGTTTTGCCTTTGAAGAATTGCTTGTCTGTTTGGTGAATTTTCTTTATCCGAAGGCAATGACAAAGGTGTTACTTGTTGATCTTTTGTCACGTATTCCCCTAAAAGGTATGGAAGATTTTCCTTGGACTGTGGCACGGGTTGATCATATCTTTACCAAAATGCGGAAAAATCCGGCAATAGACGAAATGCTCAAACCGCATGTTGTTGAGGG
>CAYJPB010000078.1:0-10135 GCA_964371955.1 uncultured Desulfovibrionaceae bacterium
AGACTTTGAATATTTTGAAGCCACACACCCATTTTATGACAGAAAATCACTTATTGTGCTTGGCGACCATGTCACTCTCGACGCAGGTGTCGGTTGCGTACACACAGCCCCCGGGCACGGACGAGAAGACTATGAAGTCGGTTTGAAGTACGGCTTGGAAATTTATTCTCCGCTCAACGACGAAGCAAAATATTATGAAACAGTGGAATTTTTCAAGGGCATGAATGTTTTTGAAGCAAATCCGCACGTTGTTGAAAAGTTGAAAGAAGTGGGTAATCTCCTTTTTGAACAAAAAATTACACACTCTTATCCGCATTGTTGGCGTTGTAAAAGTCCTGTTATCTTCCGTGCGACAACACAATGGTTTGTCAGCATGGAAAAGAATGACTTGCGTAAAAAAGCGATGCACGAAATCAGAAATAATGTGAAGTGGATACCATCATGGGGTGAAGACCGCATATTTAATATGATAGAAACTCGTCCCGATTGGTGTATTTCCCGTCAAAGAATGTGGGGCGTGCCTATTCTTGCGCTTTTGTGCGAAGATTGCGGTGAGGCATGGAACGATCCGAATTGGATGCGTGAAATTTCTGAAAGATTTGCAAAACACGCAACAGGTTGCGATTATTGGTACGAAACCGAGCTTGAAGATGTTGTTCCTGCCGACTTGAAATGTCCGCATTGTGGTGGAAATCATTGGAAAAAAGAAAGTGATATCCTTGATGTTTGGTTCGATTCAGGCACAAGCTATGCCGCAGTTGTCGAACAAAGAGAAGAATTGAAATATCCTGCAAACCTCTACCTTGAAGGATCGGATCAGCATAGAGGCTGGTTCCACTCTTCCTTGTTAGCTTCTGTGGGAACACGGGGGCAAGCACCGTATAAAGAGGTTCTTACGCATGGGTATGTTGTGGATAAAAACAGCCGCAAGATGTCAAAATCATTGGGTAATGTTGTTGCTCCACAAGATGTTATGGCAAAATTCGGCGCGGATATTTTAAGACTATGGGTTTCCTCTTCCGACTACCGTGAAGACATTAGAGTTTCCGATGAAATTCTTGCCCGCTTGACGGAAGCATACCGCAGAATACGTAATACATGTCGCTATCTTTTGGGAAGTATCGACGATTTGACGGCAGATGATTTTGTCGATCTTGACAAGCTCTTGCCTGTAGATCGTTATATGCTTGATGTTATCGTGCGCAACCATGCGGCCTTGCAACAAGCGTATAAGGATTATGAATTCCATAAAGTATACCATACCTTGCACGGACTTTGCGTAACAGAACTTTCTTCTTTCTACCTTGACGGTTTGAAAGACAGACTGTACGCTTCCTTGCCCGACTCACTCGAACGCCGTTCAGCGCAAACTGTGCTCTTTGAAATTTTGATGATTCTCTTACGAGATATGGCGCCCATTCTTTCCTTCACCGCCGAAGAAGTGTTGAAATTTATCCCCGAAGCTATCCGCCCAAGTGTGAAAACCGTGTTCTCCATACAGTCATACAAAACCCCTGAATTGCTCTCACAAACAGAGCTTGATGAGTGGGATGCTATACTTAATGTGCGTTCGGAACTCACAAAGGCAATAGAACCCCTTAGAAAAGACGGTATTATCGGGCACTCGCTCGACACTTCCGTCACCCTCTATATAGATGAAAAGCTTGTCGCCGTGATTGAACAAAAAAATATCGACATGCGCGAAATCTGCATTGTATCTCAGCTTGCAATCAAGCCATACGCTCAAAAACCGACAGAGCTTGAAGATTGCGCCGAGAATATTGCGATTTCTGTGGAAAAAGCAAAAGGCGAAAAGTGCGAACGTTGCTGGATATATACCGAAGAAGCAGGAACAGACAGCGAGTATCCTACCCTCTGCCCACGCTGTACCTCTGTTATGAAGCAACTTCCCACCGAATAAGTGGAAGATGACAGGAGTAGTAGTCGCCTCCGACGGGGCTCAAGGGGGACTCTCCCCAAGGGAACTCTCCCCACGGGGATAACCCCCTTTGGAGCTTATACACAAAATTTCTTCTAAGCCTAATTTTTGTTTATAGTGGTATGATACTAAGAAGTGTTTGTCTTTCAGATTGAAATAAATCTTTTTTTGAAAATATCTTTGCTTTTTTCGAAGAAAAAAGTAATAGGGTTTCCAAAGGGGGTTACCCCCCTTTGGCCCCGCCGGAGGCGAATATAATTATGGTTCTCTTTCCAAAAACTCTACAAAAAATAGACGATAACCGCTTTAAAGTCATCGGGATTTTGGCGGCTCTTATCTTCATATTCGATCAGTTGACAAAGGCGGTTATACTGCATACTATTCCCTTGTACAGAAGCGTTGAAGTTATACCGAATTTCTTCAATATCGTGCATGTGCAAAACAGGGGAGCGGCTTTCGGCTTTTTGAATAACCCCGACAGTTCTTGGCAGTTTTGGCTTTTTGCTGTGGCTACGGTGGTTGCGCTTGGAATGGTGTATTCTATAGCAAGAACAACGCCGTATAGTAAGTTTCAAAACTATTGTTTTGGTTTGATTGTGGGAGGCGCTTTAGGAAACTTTTTAGACAGAGTGCGTTTTCAAGCTGTGACGGACTTCTTGGATTTTTATGTTGGAGCGTGGCATTGGCCGGCTTTCAATGTGGCAGATATAGCTATAACGCTCGGAGCAATAGGGGCGGCATGGTATATTTTTAAGACAGATATTTCCGCAACAAGTAAGAATGTAAATTCGTAGCATATGGTTGAATTAAGGAAAAAATAATGCAAATACTTCAATTAGAGCCTTGGCAAATTCTTCTGGTATTCTCGCCATTGATTTTTGTTTTTTGGGCGCTTTGGCATATAAGCACACGCACATTTCAAAGCGTGAACGAAAAATATTATTGGATAGTTTTTTGTGGTTTAGTGCCGGTTATAGGCGCTTTAATATATGTTTTGTTCGGTATCCGCCGTTCAACAAAAACAAATAGTTAATTCTTTTAAGTAAGGAAAAAGTATGTACAAAATTTTAAAAACAACATCATTAATTGTTCTCTCAACAGTTGTACTCTCCGGCTGTGTGGCCTCAAGCCCGAATGTGAGCAGATTGGAAGAGCAAGTGCAAACCCAACAGCAAACCATTCAAAGCCTTAATTCACAAATTTCAGGCGTGCAACCTGCACAAGCAGACACATGGTCACAAATTCAAACACTCAGACAAGAAATGGCTTCCATGCGCGGCACTTTGGATAATCTTGAAGTTGCTCTTCGCCCACTTGGCGGTGCTTCGGCGCTTGGCGATATTTTGGCTCGTCAAGACCGTGCGTTACGCCTTATCGAAGCACAATTCGGAATGGATTTACAACTTGATGAACCCGCTTTACCACAGCCGACTGCAAGTAGCAGTGCCTCAATGGGTTCAATGGTAACAAGCGGCACTAACTATTCAAGCACAGGGCTTGCCGCTCCTGCCTATTCAACTGCTCCTGTTCAAGCGGCAGTAACAGCGCCAAGTTCAAGCGCACCTATTTCAATGGATACCGCACAAGCATTGTATGATATGGGAATGGATGCCTATAATGCAAGAAATTATGATAGTGCCGTAACAGCATTTACTGATTTCACCAATACTTTTCAATCAAGTTCTTCCATGCCCGATGCCTACTATTGGCAGGGTGAATCGTACTATCAATTGGGCAATTATGCCGCCGCCGCTCTTGCGTATGAAAACGTGATTGCGCAATATCCAAACAGCGTGCGTGCGCCTTCTGCCTACCTCAAACAAGCGATGAGCTTTATTGAACTTGATAAAACCGATGCAGCAAAAGAACGTATCGGTCAACTTATAGCAGAATATCCAAGAGCGCCGGAAGCTACACGCGCACAACAAATTCTTGCAAGCTTATAAAGGAAAAATATATGAATAATTCCGCACCGTACAGCATAAACATACTTTTGTCTTTTGAACAAGCAACCGCGCAAGGGCCTTGGGTGTGCAGAGTCGCTAAGCTTTTTGATGTGGAATTCAGTATCACAAAAGCGAACGTATCTGCAAAGCGTGAAGGTTCGCTCGTGCTTGACTTGCACGGCACCGAAGAAGAATGTAATAAAGCCATTGCGTATCTGAAAGAAAATAATATTGGTGTGACTCCTGTAGCGCAAAGTATTTGGCATAATGAAGAAAAATGCATTGATTGCGGATTGTGCACAGCTTTGTGCCCTACATCAGCACTCGATATGAATGAAGATAATCATCTTTCATTCGACAAGCAAAAATGTGTTGTTTGTCTCAATTGTACGCTTATCTGCCCTGTGCACGCTATGCAGAGTGACTTTGCAGAAAGGCTTGCAGTAGTATAAAGTTAAACCTTATATTAAATTAGATACCCTTTTTAAACAGCGTGAAAACATTGTTTAAAAAGGGTAATTTGCTTTAATATATTAAATATATATTCTAGGTAGCGTCTAAGGGAATGTAAGTGTTACTACTTCACCCTCAGCACCCGGAGAGCCTAAATTTTCATCGTTGTGAACAACTTCCACACCGCCGGCATTGCCGAAAAGAATTTCCGCATTGCTTGAATAGTTTACGCGTATATCTTCGTTTTCTGTCAGTGTAAAGCTATTATTGATTGAGGCATTGTTCACACGTATTCTTGTCCAGCAGTCTCCAATACCGCGTATGATAATTTCTTCATCGCCTGTACCGTATTCCGCAACTATATTGTACGATTGTGTGTTGTCGTCAAGTGCGGGTTCTGCTTCTTCTGATAAGGGAACAGTTTCTTCTTCTTCGAGAATATTTGGATTTATTATAAGAGGTTCTTCACTTTCAAATACCACGCCCTCGCTCAATTCTGTATCAGGTAGAATTGTGAGGTTTATTAATATATCTTCCGGTTCTGCTTGCTCGTTTAAATCTGTTACAGATTCAAAAACAATTTGCGAGCTTGCTTCGTCAATTTCCGAAATTTCAGCAATTGAATCTTGTGGAGGTAGTTCTTGAACAACTTCTTCTTGTGTTTCAACCTCTACTATATCTTGCTGTTGATTTTCATTGGCGGCTTTACGCAATATTTGAGTATTATTTATCATATAATATATACCGCCACCAATAAGTGCAACTATTGCAAGAATCAAAACAATTACGGGTAGCTTTGACTTTTGTTTAGGCTCGTTGAAAGCATAACCCTCTTGAATGGTGTAGGCCGCGCCGGAAATCGCGGGAACCGAACCTTGTAAATGGTCAAAAGCTTTTTGTAATTCGGTTTGAGGAAAGCCGAGGAAAACACCGTACGATTTAATAAAACCACGTAAAAAAACAAGCTCCGGCAAATCGTCTCTGTTACCATCTTCAATGGCACGTAAAGCTTTTGCAGGTATTTTCAGTGTTTTTGCAACATCGTCCACCAACAAACCTCTGTGGACACGGGCTTCGCGAAACTGTGCGCCAAGTTCAACTAATGTCATATTTTCCTCTATTTTCTCTGCAACAGTAATGTTTCGGGGGGCTAATATCTAATATCAATCAACGCTCTATCCATGAGTCTTGCAAGATATTCTTCATAATCCACGGTGAATTGAGGTTCTCTGAGTATTTGCTTAATTCGTTCACGGGTAAGATCGTCAAGTGGACCGCCACCGCCAACTACAATTCTGTCAAACAAATGTATTTGCGCAGGATTAGGACCGAGGCTGAGAAGGCTTGAGCTTTCACCAACGTCCATTGTTGCAACAATGGAAACAAGATCCGGTGCAAGGTCTTCAACAGGAAGCATGCCCATATCACCACCTGTGCGTGGGCTTGGCCCTATTGAAACAGCTTGAGCGGCTTCAACAAATGTTGTCACACCGCTTTCAATTTCTTGAAAATATCTGTCAGCGGTGTTTTGGTTCGGGTAGATTAAAAGCCCAATTCTAAAATCAGTGGGGGTGCCATTTATATCGGGGTGGGCTGCATAATATTCGTTTATTTCTTCTTCACGTACAATGATTTTTTGCGAGATATTGGTAGCAATAAGTTGCTGAATAAGGATATTTCTACGTATATCTTCTTTAAGTGAAGCTTCGGTTAATCCGCTTCGTGCCGCTTGAGCCAAAAATTCTTCTCTTGACATTCCCATACTTTCGATACGACTGTTCAATTCTGCATCAAGAGCTTCGTCACTCATGGCGTATCCTTCATTGGCCGCTTCTTGTAGAAGAACAAGTTCTTCAATCATCTGGTCAAGAATTTGCAATTCAACGGTTTGAACAGTTTCTATATCTTGAGTTGTTTCCGGATTTACTCCCATACTGCGAAGGATTGAATCCGCTCTTTTTTCAAGGTCATACGATGAAATCATTTCGCCGTTTACGACTGCAACAACACGCGATTGTGTGGCAAAAGCTGTGCTCGCCAATAGTGCTATACATAAAATATTTATCAAAAATTTAAAACGCATAGGTACTCCCTAAAATGGTTACTCATTAAATATATACATTCTTATATTTTTTTAAGACTTTTTGCAAGCAATAAGATGTCAAAAAAATTGTATCGAAACACATAGTTAATTGTGAATTATTTATTTTTAAACGTATAAATTACAAAAATTTTATTGGAACATATTGTTTTGTTATGTCAAAACAATAACCTTGAGTCAAATAGCAGCAAATTATCCATTTTGGGAGAAATTATATTTGTTGACAATTTAATAAAGATGTCACAAGGTGAAACAAATAGTTATACATATTAAACAGGAGTTAAATAATGTCGGAAGAGCTTTTAGCTAATCCCGTAGAATTTGCAAAAAAACTTTTGGAAGCCTTATGCTTTGAGCAATATTTACGTTTCTTTTTCTTGGATATCCCCGATGATGCGGATTATGACACGCCCTCAATTTTACAAGTTCCCGAAGAAGTGGTGGAAGAAATACGCACAGACAACAATAAACTTATGCCCCTTCTCGATGCCCTTCAAGGAAAAGCGATTACTTTTGAAAAATCTCGTGCTGCTGTTATACGTGAAACTGCATACCTTATGGACCTAGACCCTACGGATTCAAGCTATAAAGAAATGGTGGAAAAACTTTCTTCAAGCGAATTTTTCCAAGACGAATTACTTGAATTTCACAGCTGGGTACAGGAAATGGACGAAACACAAGATTATACCTTGCGTATTCCGTTTACTCAATGGCTTCAAGCCTATCGTTCATGGCGTGAAGCGCTGTAGTTTTGTTCAGTGTATCCAAAGTTTTTGCGTGGTAAATTAAATGTTTGATAAACAACCCCGTAAAGCGCTTTTGCTTGGTGTGATGACTATACTTATGTGGTCAACAGTTTCCACCGGTTTTGAAATTGCGCTTTCTTCACTTGTACCCTTGCAATTGATTGTGCTGGGGCTTTCTTTTGCTTCTCTTTTATTGGGAATATACTTGCTTATTAGCGGTGAGTGGAAGAAAGAGAAAAAAATTGAAAAAAAAGATATATACAATGTTCTGGCTCAAGGAACATGTCTTTTTTGCTATTATTTCTTTTTGTTTTCCGCTTATGCGCTTCTTCCGGCACAAATAGCTCAGCCGATAAATGCTACATGGGCTTTTATACTGGTATTCTTAGGTGCGTGGATTCTTAAGCAAAAATTGAGTAGAGGCGAACTTTTGGGAATGTTATTTGCCTATGTCGGCGTGCTTATTATTGCTGTAGGCGGCGCACAATCTTCAGTATTAAGTGGGCAAATAAACATATTTGGAATTATGCATGCCATAGCGTGTACTTTTTTTATGGCAGGGTATTGGATAATAAATAATCAATGCCAACTCAGCCACAGGGTTTCGCTTTTTCTTGGCTTTTTTATAGCCGATATGTGTGGCATTATTGTTTTGCTTATTACGTCACCATCATGGGAAAACGTGTCATTTCTTTCGGTGGGAGCTTCATTTTATTTGGCTCTTTTTGAATGGACAATTCCCTTTATTACGTGGACAATGGCTCTAAAACTCACAAATTCAATTTCAACAATTTCTTCGCTTACCTTCTTTGTGCCCTTCCTCTCTTTGATTTGGGTGAGCCTTATTCTTGGTGAAACAATTATTGCCTCAACTCTTGCGGGATTAGTATTTATTGTGAGTGGCACAATTATTTTGCAAAGATCAAAGAAAAATGCTTGATTTGCAACGTTATTCAATGTTTCCACGTGTTTGAGCATGGTGTATAATTATGGAAAGACCGCAAAGTAACACATTAGCCACAACTCCCGGTGTTTATTTATATAAGGACAAGGGAAACAAGATTATATATGTCGGCAAAGCGATAAATATTCGCAAACGTGTGCTTTCGTATTTCCGCGCAGATGATGCACTCACACCAAAAACCGTGCTTATGCTCTCGCATGCAGTTTCGATTGAAACAATTTCCACAACCACAGAAAAAGAAGCTTTATTGCTTGAAGCTTCTCTTATAAAAAAACACAGGCCACGCTTTAATATTGTCCTGCGAGATGATAAGCAATATGTCTTGTATAAAATTTCTGTGAAAGATGCGTACCCTCGGCTTGAGATAACACGCTCAGTGAAGAAAGACGGCGCAAAGTATTACGGCCCTTTCACTTCGGGCATGTCTGCAAAGGAAACATGGAAAAATATCCATAGGCTTTTTCCATTAAGGCGCTGTTCCGATAAATCATTCAATAACAGAGTGCGCCCCTGCTTGTATCACTACATAGGGCAGTGTTTGGCGCCGTGCACGCTTGATGTGCCGAAAGAAGATTATGCACGCATTGTCAACAAAGTATGTATGCTGTTATCGGGAAAATCAAAAGAGCTACGTGAAGAACTTGAAAAAAACATGTCGGACGCGGCTGAAAATTTAGACTTTGAGCAAGCGGCTGTTTTCAGAGATCAGATCCAAGCACTTGAGAGAACACTCGAGAAGCAAAGCACCGTTCTTCCCGACGGCGGAGATATGGACGTGCTTGGGCTTATTCAATCAAAAGATGGGCTTTCACTTGGGCTTGTCTTTGTACGCAACGGTATGATGATTGATTCTCGGGTATTTTACTGGCAAGGCTTGGGTTTTGAAGAGGCACATGAACTATTATTAAGCTTTTTGTCGCAGTATTACGCCAATGCATACATTCCACAGCATATTATCTTGCCTTTTCTTCCGCAATCGCTCAACGTTGAAGCAGTTGAAGAAAGTGAAGACGATGAAGTGCAAGATAACGAAATTGAAAGATTGGCACAAAGTTTCAGTGTAATACGTGCCAATAATCTCAATATTGCAACGAATAAACTCACGGCACAAGTGCGAATACGTGTTGCGCGTTCGCTTGAAGAAAACAAACTCATAGAAATAGCACAGTCAAACGCCAAAGAAAATGCACAAACAAAAGACGAAAAAAATCTCGGTACGGTGTTGGCAAACTATTTCTATCCCGAAAGAAAAATTGAAAAACCTATTGATAAAATCGAATGTGTAGACGTTTCGCATACTTTTGGCAAGGCAACAAAAGTCGGTATGGTGGTTTTCGACAAGGGCATAGAAATTAAAGAAGAATACAGAGCATGGAATATCGATGCCGGCGGTGACGATTATTTGGCGCTTGCCGAATGGGCAAAGAAAAGCATTCAAAGCACCCTCGAAGGTAAAACAAGTTTTCCCGATCTTATTCTTATAGATGGCGGAAAAGGGCAACTCGCCACAGTTTACAGAGCTTTGTGGAGTACATATAAAGAAATAATAAATCCTCACGAAGAAAAATTGCCTTTCTTTGTTGCCTCCATCGCGAAAGCGAGAGATGAAGAAGGCAAGCAAGACAGAAGAGCGGGAAATATATCGGATAGAATTTTTGTGCCAAACCGTACAAATCCGCTTAATATGCGTGCGGGTTCTCCCGAATTACTCTATTTGCAAAAAATACGAGATGCCGCGCATAATTATTCAATTCGCAAACACCGCCAAGCACGTACAAAGCTTGCTTTGCAGTCAGAATTGCAAAGACTTCCCGGAGTGGGTGAAAAAACGGTACAAGCACTGTGGGCACACTTTTCAAGTGTGGAAGCAATACTTAATGCAAGCCCCGAGGAATTGGCAAGAATCCCCAATATCTCAAGTAAAAAAGCAAAAGAGTTACACGCAAAATTGAAAAATGTTTCTGTGTAAATTTAGATTGTAAAAAC
>CAYJPB010000079.1:0-10028 GCA_964371955.1 uncultured Desulfovibrionaceae bacterium
ACACCTAATAATGGACGTATGCCTAAGGCTTTTGAGCGTTCCAAAACAATATCAAGTTCGCGTGGCATTTCTAAAACAAAGAAACATTTCAAGCCCATACGAAGAGCGTGCAAGCCTAAATCTATAAATTCTTCATCCTTATAGCCATTACAAATCAAACAAGCTTCACGACTGCGCAATTGTGCAACGGCGGCAATGAGTTCTGCTTTTGAGCCAACTTCCAATCCATGATGGTAAGAGGCACCGTATTGCGTAATCTTTTCAACTACTTGCTGCTGCTGATTAACCTTTATCGGAAAAACGCCCCTGTATTCGCCTTTATAGCCCAATTTATTTATAGCATTGCGGAATGATTGATGAAGAAATGAAATTTGTGAGTCAAGAATGTTTTCAATGCGCAAAAGCACGGGCATATCGTAACCACGCTCTTTAAGTCCTTCAATTATTTCATAAAGGCTCACTTCCGGTCCGCCCTCATGTCCAAAAGGACGAACGGCAACATGGCCGCCTTGTGAAATATTAAAATATCCTGCGCCCCAGTTACGTATTCCGTAAATTTCTGCTGAGTTTTCAGTGCTCCATGGATGTAAAGGATGTTTCTTCGTCAATGCAAATTCCCCCATAAAATTTATATTGCACACTTAACACAAAAATGATAAAAAGAAAAGAGTTCAGGGCATATTTTAAAATGTTTATTTTTCAATTGGTTAGGTGAATAATTCTATGAAAGACGAAAATAATTCTCAAGTAATTTTTCATATTGATATGGACGCTTTCTTTGTGAGCGTTGAAACCTTGCTTGATCCAAGTTTGAAAGATAAGCCTGTAGTTGTTGGGGTAGATCATCCGAGAGGTGTGGTTGCCGCTGCTTCTTATGAAGCAAGAAAATTTGGTGTTTTTTCTGCAATGAGTTGCGTAAAAGCAAAACAACTTTGCCCACAGCTGATTTTTGCCCACTCAGGCAGAGAATATTATTCGGCAATATCAAAAAAAGTTATGGACTGCATACGCACTTTTTCCCCCTTAGTCGAAACTATGGGGCTTGATGAAGCCTATCTTGACGCAAGCGGCATGCATAATTTTTATGAAAGCCCTTGTGCTATGGCTGAAAAAATTAGAAGCGAAATTTATACTGTCACAAATGGCCTCACCGCCTCCATCGGCATTGCACCCGTGCGTTATCTGGCAAAAATTGCTTCGGATATGAACAAGCCCAACGGAATTTATGAAATAAAACAAGAAGATATTCAGCAGTTTCTCAAAAATCTCGATCTTTATAAAATTCCATTTGTCGGAAAAAAATTCCTCCAATCACTACACTCTCTTGGTATTCGCACAGCAGGCGATGCGCAAAATTACAGCAAGGATTTTTTTGAAAGAAAATTCGGAAAGCAAGGAATTATGCTTTACGAGCGAGTGCACGGTATAGACGATACACCCATTGTTCCCTACCACGAACCGAAATCAGAGAGTGCCGAAATAACGCTTGAAGAAGATACGAAAGATAAAGAACAACTAAAAATCTATATAAAAGCGCATGCCGAACGTATTGGGCGCGGATTGCGAAAAATGGGCAAGAAAGCCGCATGCATAGCAATTAAAATAAAATATGCAAACTTCACACAAATCACAAGGCAAATCACCCTGACTGTCCCTACAAATTCAGCAAAAACCCTTTATGAAGTGGGCGAATTCTTACTCGACAGAGAAGAATTATTGCATGAGGTACGCCTTATCGGGCTGAATGCCTCACAATTCGATGCCAAGCAAAAGCTTGTGCAAAATTCTCTTTTAGATATTTCTCCTAACAATTCAAAACTGTTTAATAATGACTATACACAAGAAAGACACAGAGAAAAACTTGAAAAAACCTTGGATTCTATCAAAGAAAAATACGGAAAAGACATTGTACGCACTATAGAGGAGTGAGAGATGAAAAAAATTGGATTCTTCGGCGGAACATTTAATCCGATACATATCGGGCATTTGCGCATAGCTTTTGAAGTGTATGAGCATTTTTCAATGGATAGCGTACACTTTGTTCCGGCACCACTTCCTCCGCATAAAAAAGTGGTAGGACTTTTGGATTATCACACAAGGGCAAAGCTTATAGAATTATCTTTTGAGGAATTGGGTTTTGACAATTTTCTGGTGAGTGATCACGAAAACTTCATGTCCGGCCCGTCTTATTCTTACGAAAGCTTGCAGATATGGCAGAAAATACACGAATGTACTCCCTATTTTATTTTAGGTTTGGAAGATTTTGTTCAGCTTCACACATGGCATAAAGGCCTTGAACTTCCTAAATTTACAAACTTCATCGTTGTGAAAAGAGCACATTTTTCTCCGAAAGAATACCATGAAACTATCCACAATTATTGGGGAAACAAAACAGAGAAACTGTCTGACAGCACCTATGCCCTTATGGGCAACACTATTGAATATTTTGAAACAACAAGGCTTGATATTTCCTCAACAAAAATTAGAAAGCTCTTTTGCACAAAGAAAAATCCTGTGGGATTAGTCACAAAAAACGTGCAGAGCCATATAGAAAATAATGCAAATATCTTAGAAAAATGGAAAGAAAGTATGGATAATAAAATGTGAATCCGAATTATAGTCAATCTGTAGAAATTTTTGTAATGTCAGTATATTATAAGACTTTCTGAAATATAGAAATTATAGGGTTTGCAAAGGGGGTTACCTCCTTTGCCCCCGCCGGAGGCGAATACTGTTTTTGTCACCACCATCTCAAATCTATATTTTAGCTATAAATCGAAATGGCGTGGGAAAATAATTACTGATCTATTTTTTTAAAATTAATTCCCACCGTAAATATTTCTTTACTCTCTTGGCGAGAACTTGTGGGTTTAAAGTTTCTTACCTGAGAAAAATAGGGTTTCAATTCTTGTGCAAGGGTTTGAAAATCCGGCCCCATAAAAATTTTGCATACGAAGTTTCCGTTTTCTTTCAAGTATTTTTTTGCAACCTCAAAAGCCTCCATGCAAAGATCGAAAGAACGCGCTTGATCAGTAAACTTTGTTCCCGTGGTTGTCGGCGCCATATCGCTGATAATACAATCAAAAGGGGCGTGAGAGACAAGCACTTCTTCAAAAGCTTCACTTCTGTTAAATACATCTTCTTGATAAAACACGACATTATTTGGAAAATGCGTCTGGGTTGACTGAATATCACACGCCACCACAAGCCCATGTTGTCCGACATATTCCGCCGCTCCCAAACTCCACGAACCCGGAGCAGCCCCCAAATCAAGGACTTTCATACCTTTATCTATCATTTTGAACTTTTTATTGAGTTCCTTGAGTTTATACACGGAACGAGCAGGATAATTTTCCTGTTTGGCTTTTTTAAAAAAATGGTCTCTATACTCTTTCACGCTTCACCTCAAATATTAATATAAAAAAAATAAGTATTTATGCCGATTACAATCTTACTTTTAGTGCAATTGCTCCAAAGGCGGATACACTAAGCAATGTTCTGCATTTTGTTGATAATGTATACCACTTTTGGGTTTTAAGCGAACACGCCTTCCGTCAAGCTCCAAGCGTTCTTCACAAAGCCAGCGCAAAGCCTGAACAAAAATTTTGTGTTCATATGAATGAAGCGTTTCAACAGTTTGCTCATAATTATCAAAATTTGCAGGTAAGGCAGCTTGAATAATTATTGCGCCATTATCCATAATTTCATCAACAAAGTGCACTGTGCAACCAAAAATTTTTGTACCCCACTCTTTTGCATCTTCTATGGCATGCGCTCCAATAAATGCGGGAAGCAGAGCCGGATGAACATTCAGTATTCTTCCGCGGTATGCCCCAATAAATTCAGGAGTAACAAGGCGCATATAACCTGCCATTGCAATAGTATCTACTTCATATTGTTTGAGTAATTCAATAACAGCCGCATCATAGTCTTTTCTGTCTGCAAAATTTTTATGATGCAAACATTCACAGGGCACATGCAAATTTTTTGCTCTTTGTATGACTCCGGCTTCAGGATTATTCGTAAAAACGAGTGCGATTTCGGCATCTATAATTCCACTTTGCACTGCCTCGATAATCGCTTGCGCATTTGAACCGGAGCCCGATGCCAAAATTGCCAATTTTAATCGCATGAATAATACCTCTTAATCTCCTCAACAAGTGCGGGAATTGTAAAATCTTGCGGTTGAATATCGGCATTAAAGCCAAATTCTGAAAGAGTATTGCTTGTGATTTCACCTATGCTTGCAAATTTTAATTTATCTGACTTTTTTACAATATCTATAGGTATTTGTGCAAAAAAGTTTTTCACTGTGGATGAAGAACCGAATGATACACAGTCAATTGCGTTTTCTTCAATCATTTTTAAAAGATTTTCTTTATTATTTTCTGTTGCCACAGTTTCATAAATTGTGAGCACTTTTACGTCTGCCCCGGCTTTTTTCAGCTCTATAGGCAATAACTCTCTTGCTTCTTTTGCGCGTATTATGAGTATTTTCTTTTGAGAAATGCTAAATTCTGTCAAGCCTTCAACAATTCCTTCTGCCATATAGGCTGTGGGGATAAAATCTGCTTCAATTCCTCTTTCGCTCAAACCTTGTGCAGTTGCCGGCCCAATTGCGGCAATTTTAGCTTGGGCGAAAACACGAGAATCTTTTTTTAAGGTATTCAACCTGTTATAAAAATGTTCCACGCCGTTTATTGAAGTGAAAATCACCCAATCGTATGTGTGCATGTGTGCTATTTCTGCATCCACCTCTGAAAAATCCTTGATGGGATTAATTGAAATTGTAGGAAATTGCACAACTTTTGCGCCTAAACTTGCAAGTGATGAAGCTATAGAACTTGCCTGTTCTCTTGCACGCGTTACAACAATTTTCTTGCCAAGAAGCGGTTTTTGCTCGAACCAGTCGAGAGTGTCTTTCATTTTTACAACATTGCCCACAACAATAAGGCAAGGATTTGTAAAATTATGTTCTTTTGCAAGTCGGGGTAAATTTTCAATTGTTCCTGTTATAGAGCGGTGTTCAGGAGTTGTTGCCTTATACACAAGCGCAGCGGGAGTGTCTTTATCAAGTCCGCCATTGATTAAATTCTCAGAGATTTTTGGTAAATTCGCCATTCCCATTACAAAAACAAGAGTGGAAGCCGATTGAGCAAGCGCTTGCCAATTATGCACAGAGTCCGGCTTTGTGGGATCTTCATGCCCTGTGATAATTGTCAAAGAAGAAGAATAAGAACGATGAGTTACGGGAATACCTGCATATGCTGGACCGGCTATTGTGCTTGAAATGCCGGGAATTTCCTCAAAGGGCACTTCTGCATTTCGCAAAGCTTCACCCTCTTCACCGCCTCTACCGAAAATATAAGGGTCGCCCCCTTTTAAGCGTGCGACAATTTGCCCATTATTTTCTTTGGCTTTCTGTATAAGGAGTTCATTTATTTGATCTTGTGGAAGTGCGTGGTTTCCTGCCACCTTACCCACGTAAATTTTTTCCGCATCTGCTTTTGCAAAATCGAGTAAAGTTTCGGAAGCGAGTGCATCATACACAACCACATCAGCTTCTTCCAAAGCTCTTTTTCCTTTAAGTGTGAGCAGTTCCACATCACCCGGGCCGGCACCGATAAGATAAACCAACATATTTTTCCCCCAAATTTAACTCAGCGAAAATTACCACCAAAACATTAAAATTGCAAGGAAATTAACAGGGCATGATTTTGAGCCCGCATATTCCGATTGACATTTGTTATAAGATGATGTTGACAAGAATGTGATTTGTCTCCGATGGGCAAGGGGACTCTCCCCACGGAGATAATCCCCTTTGCAAACCATATTCGTGACTTCTATTTTGTATTACTATTTTCCAAAGAAACATTTCGGCCATGTGCATGTATGGCATGACATGCAATAACCGCCCTCACCCATACGCGCAAGATCGGCACGAGTGATTTCACAATTTGCAAGCACACGAGGAAGAATCAAGTCGAAGAATGTGGTTTTTGCATAAAGCGCACACGCCGGCACACCTATTACTTGCATAGCGACTTTATTTTCTTTTGCAGGAATAGAGCCGATTAAACTCATAGCACCGGGAAGCACGGGAACACCGTGTAAAACGTTCGTCATACCCGCTTCAAGCAAGACTGATTGCGTCACGTCATCGGGATCGACGGAAAGTCCGCCTGTGGTGATAAGTAAATCAGCACCTAAGCTTCTCAACTCTTCGATGGCGTTCTTCATAGCTTCTTTTTCATCGGGAACAATACGGCTTCCAACAACAATCGACTGTAAATTCGTTACTTTACTTGTGATAATCGGAATAAATTTATCCTCGATAATTCCCTGAAAAACTTCCGTACCCGTGACAAGTATGCCCACCTTTGCTTCACGCAATGGCATAACATCAAACAATGGTTTATCTCCAAGTATATTGAGTGCTTGCTGATAATATGTGGACGACAAAAATAGAGGAATAGCACGAGTGCCTGCAAAGCGAGTGTCTTTTTTAATCAGCATACCGTGTTGACGTGAAGAAACCATAACGTGAGGAACCATATTAAACTGTTCTAAACGTCTATAATCTATATTTAAAACACCGTCACATTCTGCGACTAAATCAATTTTACCTTCATGTGGGGGCAATTTATAACTGATATGTTTTCCTGCCATGCGTTTAGCAAAAGTCTCGGCAACCACATTTTCATGGATATGGTTTTCATCGCCTGAAACTGCGCCCTCTTCTTGCACAGCCACATTAAAGCGCCCCATTTTTTGCAATCTGCACACATCGCCGACAGAAATTCTTTGCCCTGCCTTGAATTCAGGTCCCTTGAACACATTTGGTTCAATGCGCGTCATATCGTGCGCAACCACTCTGCCCACAGCATCTTCTGCCGAAACAATCTCAACACCCTTTGGCATTTCTTTTGACACATTTGAAACTATGTGCTGTGGAATAATATCTTCATCAATTACAGGGCGTTTCAGCGCATACGGTGCTTCACCTTGACAACCGCGACAAATTGCGCCGTCGTCGCTCGGATACGCCTCATTACACAAGGGACACACAAAAATTGCGCTCATATGTTTATGACCAAGATAGCTCTTTTTGACCGTCACATACTCAATCTTGAAAATCGTATCGCCTGCTTGCTCAATCTGCTTTTCCAGAAGTTCTACATCTTGATCTTTCTTCGCTTTTGTCTTGAAAAACCACGCATAAATTTCAGGGAACTTTTCCATTTTCACAGGATCGACACTCACGCGGATACCTTCGCCCGTGTGTTTATCTCCAAGCGAAACCGCATAACGCCCCAAATTCTCAATCTTTACACGCATATTTCCCGTCGAACAGAGCGTGAGCAATTGCACGGCATCAGGCAAGCACTTTCCTGATTCAACCACAGCTTCAAAGAGCGTGCCCTCAGGCAGAAGTGATTTCGCTTTCTCCACCATATAGCCGCCAATGAGTAAGCCCGGAGCGGCATAGCCATGAAAATTTTCCGCAAGCTGTTTAAATTCTTGGAATGTGTATGCACCTATATTCATAGTTCAACCTTATGATTTTATTATTCAAATGATGAAGACAAAATATGATTTGTCAAAAAATAGAATAGTAAATTTAAAATGTAATTACTTACTTCTATCCCTTAAAACAAATGTATTCTTCTGTAATCAAAGCTCTTTTCGGTCGCCACCACAATTTTACAATACTAAGCAATGAGTTTTTCGCGACCCTTTTAAAATGTATTCCAAAAAGAGGGAGAAAGTGGAAGAAGCTCTTTCTCATGCGCAATCATATCGAGATGCATAAGCCCGAGTGCATTCATATCAAGATTCGGGCGAATACCGCTGACACGCAAGTCGATATTAGGGCAATAGCTTTTGCACTTTGTGCAATAATCAATGCGTTCACCTGTTTCTGTTTTTGGTTCTTTTAGGATTTCAATAACATCAGGCCCTTCTTCTTTACAAGCTACGCACATGCCGCGCTTAAAATGCCAGTTTGTTCCGCAAAGGGAGCAATGAAGAAATTTCTTTCCTCCGCCACCTGCAAGAAATTGGTTATTTTCATCAAAAAGAGCGCGGTCAAGGTAGGAAACTGAAGGAAATGAAGCACAAACAGGGCAATAGCCTTCATTCCATTGAGAATTGTGATCCCAAGGAGCTGTGCGATTTTTATCTTTTTTTACATCATCTTCGGGGAATGGATCTAATTCCTCTTGCAAGGCAACTGCCGGAACACTGCACAAAACCAAAGCTTGCAGAGCCGGAGCTAAAATATAATGAAAAGCAAAAAGTAAAGCTTGTGTAGGAACATCAATTGCTTCTGCTGTTTTTTCAACAACTTGTGCATCATTTGCGATATAAGCCTCTGCTAATTGATAGCTTTGATAGGGCAAATCTGCTTTCTTAAACTTCTTACTTGTTGCTGCAAAATAACTTTTAAGATTTGGAATAAATGGCTTTAAATATTCTTGTTTTGCAAGTAAAGGGAGCATCGTTTTTGCAGAAGCCGTAAGCACCTTATCAAAGCCTTTCAATGACATATCCGACAAAAGGGAACGCCCTTGTGCGCCATATTCTTCGTTAAACTCAGGCAAGCGAATATTCGATTCTTTTACAAAAGGAATAAGAATTTCAGGTAAGGTTGCACGAGCTTCAAAAACCGGTTCAAAAGCTTTGATTATCGGTTCAAGTACCGGACGAGCGGCAATAATTCTTTTCGCTGTCGCGGCAACATTTTCACGGGATCTGATCATGTGTACTCCAAATTATTAGACAGTCAGTCTTTTGAAAGCAGGACTCTTCTGACAGAGCAAATGTTAAGGACATAAAAGCTTATCATTGCTCAGCAGCAGAGCCCTGCTTTTGAATTTCAACCGGTTGTGTATACAGTTGCTAATTAGCCACCGTAAAGGGATGCATAATCATGATAGTATTCGCCTTCTTCTGCAAGAAGGTAAATAACTGCCACATTATCAACATCAGCAAGGAATGCTTTAGGGAATTCTTGCTTCACAACTTCAAGACGCTGATTTGCATAAGCAATCACTTCTTCTCTTTCACCGAATTGCATTGCGCCTGTAGGACATGCTTTTACACATGCAGGCAACAAACCGGCTTCAACACGCCCAAAGCACATATCGCACTTGGTGAGTGTCATTCTTTCCGCACTGTAGCGCGGAATATTATAAGGGCAAGCGTATTGCAAACCTTCTGCATCAAAAGGATCGATGTTTGCAAAAACGTCGTTATTGATAAGAACAGCGCCTGTAGCTTCATCTTTGAACATTGCGCCATCGGCAATACCGTTTGCAACATCAACACAAGGAGGATAGGTGCAATGGCGACATTGATCGGGGAAGAAGTTCCACACAACCTGTCCTTGATCGCCATAATGCTCGAAAAAGCGGACGATTTTGTAGTTGTTGGGATTCAAATCAGGTGGATTTTGGTGTGTGCCTGTTTGGAATGTTGTATTGGCAGGTAAATCGTGCCATTCCTTACATGCCAATTGGCAACCACGGCAAGCTGTACAACGTGTTGTATCTACTAAGAATGCTTTAGACATAATTATACCCCCTCTGGGCGTGCAAGTTCAGTCAGTTGATCTGCTTTACGGATGTTCACCAGACACGCTTTTGACTCTTGAATGGTCGTATTAGGATCATATGCAGGAACTGTTAAGCGGTTTGTTGAGTCGCCTGTGCCGGGAGTTGTCCAACCGAACGCAAATGGCATACCGATAAGGTGAACAGTTTTACCCATTACTTGGAATGGGCGTACACGAATGGTTACCATCGCAATAGCTTCCACGCGTCCACGAGCGCTTTCAATAATTACGCCATCGCCGTTAGCAATACCTTTTTCTTCTGCAAGTTCGTGGCTCATTTCAACATAAAGTTGAGGTTCAGCTTCGAGAAGGTTTGGTACGTTACGTGTTTCACCGCCACCACACCAGTGTTCTGTCAAGTTGTATGTTGTAAGTACAACAGGATAGTTAGGATCTGCAGGTGCTGCAAATA
>CAYJPB010000080.1:0-9836 GCA_964371955.1 uncultured Desulfovibrionaceae bacterium
ACAGCCTTGCATAATATTTACATAAGCAACGGGTGAGTCATCATTATTTTCTTCTAAAAAGTGATGCCTGTCCGGAAACATTTTTGTAAATTCAGTATACACTCTTTTATTTTTTTTATGGTGATTTTCTTCTCTTTCTAATATTTTTTCTATATATTCCGGAGCATTATATAATGTATCTGTTCCGAGTACGAGTTTGACATTTGTATGTTTTTTGAAAAACTCTTTTCCTAATTGTTGCGCAACGCAACCCATAATTATACCCCAACAACGTGGATTTGCTTTTTTTATTCTACCTATTGTACTGTGAACATTTTTTTCCGGTTTTTCTCTTACCGAACACGTATTCAGAATAAAGAAATCCGCTTCTTGCAATGTGCCTTCTTCATGCCCTTTTGCCTGTAATGCTCGTGTGAGCCACATAGAGTCATTTACATTCATTTGACAGCCGAAAGTTACCACATAAAATTTACCCATGCAATTCTATCCTATTATCCTTTTTTAATGACCTGTTATATTATATTTTTTTAGTTTATATTGTATAAGAGATCTCGATATTCCCAATGTTTCTGCTGCATGCGCCTGAATAAAATCAGCTCGTACCAATGCTCTTCTTACCAGCGCTGCTTCAATTTTATCCAAAGTATCTGCAAGATTTAGTTCAAAAGGCAGAAGATCGACGGCACTTTTAAATTGGGCTTCTTCATCTCTTATTTCAGGTGGCAGATCATTATCAGTTATAAAATCATTGGCTACAAGCACAATACATCTTTCAAGCACATTTTGCAATTGCATTATATTTCCTTCCCAATCGTAGGCGGAAAGATAATTTAGAGCTTCAGCGCTAAAATGCTTATCCTTTATTTCATGTTCTTGAGCAATTTTGTGTGAAAAATATCCTACTAATTCCGGAATATCTTCCCTTCTTTCTCGTAAAGAAGGCATATTAATTTCTACGATATTCAAAAGATAGTATAAATCTTCTCTAAACAAGCCTTCATGTACCAATTTTTTTATATCTTTTGTTGTGCTTACTATTGGGCGAATGTCTATGTCTGTACTTTTCTTAGCATTGACTCTTGTTAATTTTTTTGTATTCAATATATCAAATAGATATGCTTGAGCATCTTGAGAAAGTTCAGTGACATCTTCTAAAAATAATGTACCGCCATCTGCTTGCTCAATTTTACCTCTTTTTAGTGTTGTTGTACCTTCGCTGTCTTTTTCAAGTCCATACAACTCTGCTTCAAAGGTTTGCTCATTATATGATTTACAGTTTACGATTACAAAAGGCATATCTTTTCGCTCGGAGGAATAATGTATTGTTTTAGCAATATGTTTTTTTCCGGTACCTCTTTCCCCTTTAATCATTACAGGAGTTTTGAGTTTTGCAACATGTTCTACCAATGAACGTATTTCACGCATTATTTTTGAACCACCAAGAATTTGCTGATTAACATATTTTTCTGCAATACTTTCTTGTAAATTTTTATATTGTCTATGAGCCATAGCCAATTTTGATGCATTGTTTACGCTTATTAAAAGGTCATCATTTGAGAATGGTTTAGTGATATAATCAAATGCTCCTTCTCTCATAAGCCCTACAGCAGATTCAATTGTTCCAAATGCCGTCATAATAATAACCGGCAAGTGGCTATATTTTTTCTTCACTTCATTGAGAACTTCTTTACCTGTTATTTTTGGCATTTTCAAGTCTGAAATTAAAACGTCTACATCTGATTCCTCAAGTAAGGCTAGCGCTGTTTCAGGGTCTGAAAGAGCTGTAACTTTGTATCCTGAATCAGTCAAAAGTGTTTCCAAAACTAACAGATAATTTTTCTCATCATCTATTATTAATATATGTGTATCGTTCATAATACTATTCCTTATTGATTTTTAAAAATTATTTCAACACTAGCGCCACAATCGTTATTATTTTTTATATTAATTTGTGCTCCATGAGCTTCTATAATTGACTTAACTATGGGTAAACCTAAACCTGTGCCTGTTTCTTTTGTTGTAAAAAATGGATCGAAAGCTTTCACAATTGCTTCTTCAGAAAAACCTTTTCCTGAGTCGCAAATATGTATTTCTATTTGTTTGCTGTTTGTTTGTGTAGCACTTATTTTAAGTGCTTTGGTTTCACTTTCGCTTATTGCCTGTATTGCATTTGATATAAGATTATATAGCGCTCTGTATAATAAATCTTCTTCACCTTTTACAATATATTGAGAATCCATTTTAACTTCTAGGTCAATTTCCTCATCTTTAATTTTGTTTTCTAAAAAGGTTATTGCCTTCGTAATACAAAATGTAATATCAACATCGTCCTGCCGTGGAACTCGTGGGCGTGCGTAATCTAAAAAGTCATTCACAATTTCTGCTAATCTTTTTATCTCATCTGACATTGCATGTATTATTTTTTGTGAGGCAGTATCGAGATTATCTTTATTTCTTGACGCTATCAATTGTGTGCTTGATTGAATTATTCCTAATGGATTTCTTATTTCATGTGCTATAGATGCAACCATTCTTCCCATGCTTGCCAATTTTTCTTGCTGATGAAGTTGAATTTCTAACTGTTTGTTTTTTTCAATTCTTTCATAAATAACTATTTCTGCTTTTCTTGCTATATATTGCAAGAATCCAAATAAAATAAGTATTGAAGTTGTAAATATAAGAAATATATATCTCTGAAAGCTAATAGCATTTTCATAATGCGCTGTTATATCAACTGTCAATTCTAATATACCTAATATTGATGCTTCACCAAAGAAACTTATTAAATCAACATCAACTGATAGCGGATATAAAATCTTTAGAAGAAAACTTCCACTTTCAATGTCTCGTGTAAAAAATGCTTCAACATACGAAAGAGAATTTCTTTCTTCAAAATAATAGTTTTGCTCTCTTGAGAAAAATCTTTTCGCAATAACTTCATCTAATCCATCCGACATTACATCTTCATAATTTATTGAATAAACTGTTTGTCCGTTCTCATCGTAGATTTTTACATCTCTGACATCTAAACCGCTTATCATATTTTCAACTGTTTCATCGAGTAAGCGATATTGATCAGCTTCCCTGAGAGAAATTTGATCTTCAGCAAGTGCAATAGGAACTGTAAATCTTCTAAATAATTGCCTGTTGAAATTATCCGCCAGTAAATGAAGATATTCTTCTTGAGATTTTATTGAACTATCTAGAGTTGATCTACCTAGAAGCAATGTGAGTACAGTAACTAGAATTAATATAATTGTAAATGAAAACCATGAAAAATATTTTGCTATTTCTATTGTTTTTTCAGAAGTATATTTTTTATCCACTATCACTCCGATTGTTTCACGTGAAACAATATTCAGAATGTTTCACGTGAAACATAGAAATTATTTTAAAGTATCTGCAGCAAAATTTTGCAAAGAATCATAACCAAGCTCTTGAAGTAAAAGAGGTAATTCTTTTACAATGTCAAAAATTCTTTGTGGGTCAATAAAGTTGGCTGTGCCTATTTGAACGGCAGAAGCGCCTAAAAGAATAAATTCAAGAACGTCTTGAGCAGTTGTAATTCCACCGATTCCTATAATGGGAATATCAACTTTCTGCTTAACCTCATAAAGACAACGCAAAGCAATAGGTTTGATAGCAGGTCCTGAAAGCCCACCCGTTTTATTTGCGAGTAAAAATTTTCGATTTCTAATGTCTACTGCAGTTCCTGAAACAGTGTTAATAAGAGAAATAATATCGGCTCCGGCATTTTGAACTGCAAATGCGATGTCAGATATAGAAGTAACATTTGGAGTGAGTTTAACAATAAAAGGAATATCAGTAAGTTCATTTTTTACAGTTTCAGTAACTTGAGCTGCAAGTTTTGGATCTTGACCAAACAATACTCCACCCTCTTTTACATTTGGGCAAGAAATATTAACTTCAACTGCAGAAATAGAATTCGTCTGATTAATAATTTTTGAAATTTGCTTAAACTCTTCAAGGGACGTTCCATATATATTGGCAATAATGGGAACTTCATGGTATGGTAATTTAGGTAAAATATTTTCTATGAAATTATAGATACCGCTATTTTGTAGGCCAACAGCGTTCAACATACCGGATGATGTTTCAGCAGTACGGGGAGTAGGGTTTCCGTGGCGCGCTTCTAAGGAAAGACCTTTTACAATTATGCCACCAAGGGTTGTTAAATCACCATAAGGCGCAAATTCTAACCCATTACCAAAAGTGCCTGAAGCAGATAAAATTGGATTTTTTAAAAACAGTGTTTCTTTCGAACTGGATAAACGAACATTTGTATTTATTGACATAACATACCTTTAAGAAAGATCTATTTCATGCGCCCAAAAAACAGGACCTGAGGTGCATGTTTGTATAGGAAGACCTGCTTTAAATTGATCCGGCCATTCCATTGAAGTTTTAGCAACACAACCTAAACATGCTCCAACACCGCAACTCATTTTATTTTCAAGGGAAATTTGAGTTTTAACGGAGTGTTCTTGAGAAATATGCCAAACATATTTTAAAAGAGGCATAGGTCCGCAAGCTAAAACAAGACCATCATTTTTTGCTGTCTTTAGCATAGAGGTTTTCACTGTGGATAAAAATCTATCTAAATCGGAAGAATTTTGTTCGTAAAAGGATTGAACATCAATTGTTTGAGCTATGGTGTCTAGAGGGTAAGATTCAGATGGAATTCTATGTGAAAAAAGCATTTGTAAGTTGCCCTTACGCTTATGTTGTTCAGTATAACCCATAAATGGAACAATACCGATTCCGCCTGCAACCAAGAGAGTGGGATATTTATCTTGCATAGTAAAGCCATTGCCAAGCGGTCCCCAAACAATAACTTTATCGCCATGAGTAAGGGTAGCAATTTGTTTTGTTCCTTCCCCTACAGTTTGAAAAAATAGAACTAAACCTTGGTGTGAAACTCTTGCAATAGAAAAAGGACGAGCAGAAATAATTTCGTTTCGCCAATTTTTGGGGCGTAACATAACAAATTGACCGGCATTCCAGCTTAACCATGAAGGGGCATTTTCTTGAAGATTTTCAGGAAGTTTTAACGTAAGTGCCTGAAATTGTATCTTTTTTTCATTTGTGGTGCCAAAAGGAACATTGTCAAGAACTTCAAGTTCAAGCCTTATGGGTAACAAAGAGGTATTATTCATAGTCTTCTCTTATTTTTTTCAAATTAATTAAAGAAAATGTACTCTATTTAGTTGTTGTCGTCAAGCAAGAGAAAATTAGAAGAAATAATAAAAAGGTTTAGTCTTGCCTTTGGGTAAAAGCATTTTATTTCTGCATGAAAAAGGGTTTGACCCTGTCTTTGGTAAAGCACAAAAAAAGCCGCATAATATATGCGGCTGAAATATGGTGGAAACTACAGGACTTGAACCTGTAACATCCGCCTTGTAAGGGCGGCGCTCTACCAATTGAGCTAAGCTTCCAGTCCGTTTTTTATATGCAAAGGAATAACGAATGTCAAGCATTTTTTTCAAAAAAAATTTTTTTTGTAAAAGCATATGTTCATGTGAAAAAAGTTATAAATTTATGTTATTAGTAAAAAGAATCCTTGACATTTAGAAAAGTGTTAATTATGATGTTCGATATCAAACTAATATTGTATGGAAAGTAAAGCACATGGAAAAAGCAGAAAATATCATAAAGTTAGTAGCTGCATTGCGTAATAGCGTTGATAACTTTATTATAAAAAGAATTAATGCGTCAGGTGCTAAAGGACTTATGGTTTCCCATGGAAATATACTTGTGCAATTGTATATGAATGGGAAACAGCCAATGACAAAAGTTGCGGCTGAAATAGGAAAATGCAAAAGTACAGTGACAGTTTTGGTGGATAAACTCGAGAAAGCCGGTTTTGTTGAAAGAGAAGCCAGTGAAGAAGACGAAAGAGTAAAAAATATTAAGCTCACAGATAAAGGTTTGGAGTTTCAAAAAGATTTTTGGAAAATTTCGTCAGAACTGAATACTTTAATCTGGGAAGGTTTTTCAGAAAAAGAAAAAGAAAATTTTTTGGAATATCTTGGCCGAGCGCAAAATAATATTATGAAAGCCGAAAATAATAATTGTAAAAAATGCGATGCTAAATAATGAAATCGTAATTTCGATGGCAAAAAGGCAGTAAAAAATGCAAATTGATAACATACATGCATCTAAAAAAAAATATACTTTTGAAGAAGTTCGCGCAAAGTTATATCCTTTTCTGTTTTCAGCTGCTTTCATCGGATGTGTAGTATATTTAATTGTTAATATAGCGCATATGTATAATTGGCAATTTGAAAAAGTTATGCCACATATAATATCCTACGGAGAAGACGGTTTAATATTCGGAATTTTATTAAAATCCATACTTATCACAGTACAATTAATAGGGGTAAGTTTATTACTGGCTTTGTTCTTGGGTATTTTACTTGCTGCAATGAATTTATCCGCTTCTCCTGTCGCGAATCTTATAGCAAAGTCGTTTATCGGTATTGTGCGAAACACGCCTCTTTTGATGCAATTATATCTTATATATTTTGTATTTGCACCAATCTTTTCATTCACGCCTTTTATTGCTGCTTGTGTGGCACTGGCATGTTTTGAAGGGGCATATATGGCTGAAATTTTCAGAGCCGGCTTTAAATCAGTTCCTTTCACTCAATGGGAAGCAGGGTTTTCACTTGGATTCGGCACTATGAGTGTTGGCAGAATAGTCGTTTTACCGCAAGCGGTTAACAATATACTTCCAAGCCTTACAGGACAGATTGTTTCTCTTATCAAAGATACTTCCTTAGTATCGGCAATATCCGTTGCAGAATTGACATTAAGAGCATCTGAATTGATATCACAAACATTTCTATCTTTTGAGATTTGGCTGATTGTGGCATTGTTCTACCTTATATTGACTTCATGCGTAAGCATACCATTAACATTGTATGCAAAGCAAAAGCAAAAGTTTAAGGGTAGCTTTCAGTAACTATTAAAAGGAGTTTTTTATGAAAAAGGTTGTAGCATTATTGATGGCTTTTTGTTTTATGACATCTGCTTCATACGCAGAAGAATCCACTCTCTCATATGAAGAATCAACAATTGGACAAGCAAATGAACGTGGTGTGCTTCGTGTTGGCTTTTCCTCATTTGTTCCTTGGGCAATGCAGAACAATGCAGGTGAATTTGTAGGGTTTGAAATTGATGTTGCCACTCGTCTTGCCGAAGATTTAGGCTTGCGTTTACAACTTTCACCAACAGCATGGGCAGGAATTATTCCTGCACTTCTTGCAGATAAATTTGATGTCATCATCGGTGGTATGGGCATTACGGAAGAACGCCTCGAACAAGTAGACTTCACCGATGCATACGACAATTCACGTATTGAACTCCTTGCAAATATAGAATCCGCAGGTGATATGACAGAAATTGAAGATTATAATAATCCTGATGTCATTATTGCTGTGCGTACAGGCACAACTCCTGCTTTGGTTGTAAGTAATGCCTTTCCAAACGCAACAATCAGACAGTTTGCCGATGAAGCACCCGGTGTTGAAGAAGTGCTTTCAGGAAGAGCGCATGCATTCGTAACTTCTGCACCTCTTCCATCTTTCGCAGCAGCCGATAATCCTGATGATGTGTATGTTCCATTTGAACTTACAGGTTATGAAGAGCCAATCGGAATGGCTGTGCGTAAAAATGATCAAATAACACTTGATGTATTAAATGCGTGGATTGCTGATCGTGTTGCAGACGGTTGGCTACAAGAACGTGTAGATTACTGGTTCAAAACAAAAGAATGGGAAGCCGGTTTATAAAAGATAATTGAAACTCTTGGGGGAGGAGATAAATCATGTGTTTTAAAAACAAGATTTTAACCTCCCTCTAGTACCTTGCTTTATCTAAAAGTATTTGTATAAACAAAGAAAGTTGTTAGGGTTTCCAAAGGGGATTATCCCCTTTGGTCTCGCTGAAAGCGAATAATATTCTTGTCAACTTCCTAAAATAATATGCATTTTTAGATAACGCAAATTACTAGCACATGAAATACAACATAATAAAATACAATGAAAAACTCATCATCAATAATCCCCGGCACAACGCCTCCACGCACTTGGAAAGAGCTGAATAAAACAGACTATACACTTTTAGCCATTCTTGGATTAATAGTAATATGGGCAATATGGCAACTGTTTTCACCCGATGGCAGAATATGGCGTTGGGAAAGATTGCTTCCCTATATAATGTACCAAGACAATGCGGGTGATTGGCGCTTCGGAATGCTTTCAAAGGGCTTTTTCTTAACATTACGCCTTGGTGTATGGTCGTTTGCATTTGCATTTGTATTTGGCATACTTGTGGGGTCGTATACGGCAAACAGGCGCGGTTTATCTGTATTTCCTTTCACAGTATTTGTGCAAATACTCAGAAACATTCCGCCACTAATTTTTATATTTTTGATATATTTCTTTTCAGGTCAATTTTTCTCAAATTTTATGTTTGCTATACAGGATTTTGCGTATAGCTTACCACCGCTTGGTTTTGAACTTTTTGGATATATATTTGCCCCCCCCATGCAAGTAGAAAGCATGACAGTCGCTATTATAGCTTTAGGGCTGTATGAGGGGGTATATATTGCGGAGATTGTGCGATCAAGCATTGAAAGCATATCAAAAACGCAAAGAGAGGCTGCGGCTTCATTAGGCTTTGGAAAATTGCGTTCATTATGGTATATAATTTTACCGCAAGCAAAACCTGTTATGCTTCCTCCACTAGCGGGGCAAACAGTTTCTATCTTCAAAGATTCGGCACTTGCGGCATTGGTATCTTTACCGGAATTGACATTTCAATCGCTTGAAGTTATGGCAGTGACGCGCCTCAGCTTTGAAGTGTGGATTGTATGCATGATTTGCTACTTTCTTATTTCACGTTGCTGTACGCTTATTTTTTCATTGCTCGAAAAAAGAATTAAGTGGAAACCTTTGGCATAATAAAAATGAAAGAAAATAATGTAGATACAATACATTTGATCTATGTGCCGTGCGTAAATAGAGACGAAGCTAAGAAAATCGCTCTTATGCTTTTAGAAAAAAAGCTCATTGCATGCGCTAATATTATTCCTGAAATGGTATCGCTCTATCATTGGGGAAAAAATGGAAGCGAAGAAAAACTTTGTGAAGAAAGTGAAAGCCTCTTACTTATGAAAAGCCCGACACAGTATTTTGAAACAATAAAAGAAGAGATATTAAAAATACATAGCTATGAATTGCCGTGTATAGTGGCTATAAAGCTAAATGACGGCAATAATGAATATATAGAATGGGTTTTGAATATGGGAAGATTGGTTTAAGTTGATTTTTGTAATAAACTTCTTATAAAAAAGAAGCAAGCAAAGCAAAAAACTATAAAAGAAAAAGTAAATAAAGTGGCTGAATCACTGTGTAGATTGGGTAAAGTAGGTAAGACAGAAAGAAGAATCGGTGTGGTAAATTGCCCAAGAAAAATAAACATTGTTGAGCGAGACATTACTTTTACCAAATGTTGTCGCTCTATATTTTTAACAAGATAGTTATTAATCATGGGCATGTTTAATCCCATAAAAACAGCCATAGTCATAGCGGTTACAACAAGGGTAAATATATTGTGCGAAAAAAACAACAGCATTGTTCCGAGAGAGAGCATCAAAACAATAAATGACAAAAAGAATTTTCCCATAAATTTTTCAATTTTTATGTAGTTATAAGCAACAAAAAAAGCTGTAAGATGAGAAATTGAAAGCACATAGCCTGAAAGTGCAGGAGATCCTAAGTCCCTACCATCAATAATTAAAGCAATATTTG
>CAYJPB010000081.1:0-9809 GCA_964371955.1 uncultured Desulfovibrionaceae bacterium
CTCCTTTTTTTTTATTTAATGTGTACGCTTTAAGATTGTATTTATATCGCTTCAATCAAGATAAGACTTTGAGTATTTATGCGGATATATTCACCGCTCACCATGACGGAAGGTTCAAATTTTGAATTGTGGATATTTAAGCGTGTAATTGCATTTGGTTCGGGGCTACAATCAAAGAGGATAAGTTCATCGTCAACAATTTCAAAAGCCGTTGTCCAATGAGCAAAAATAGGTTCACTTGCTAAGGGCAATCTTTTTTCAAACTGTAAAAGCGCAGTTTTTTTATTATCCGGATCCAAGTGATTTCCAAGTATTCCCCAAAATTCTTCTTTTGTGGGATTTTTCTTTGTAAATGGTCTTGAATAGCGCAAAGGATAGCTGAGTTTACTTATTTCCAAAAACATTTCTGTCATTGCAATATAATTTGTCTTGAGTGTGAGCACTTTTGTCAAGATTGTTTGATCTTTTGAGAGAGCTAAAACCAGTTTTGTGAATAAAGTTCTTCCGTCAAGCGGTTTTATTCCGTGTGTTATTTGTAATCCATTTAAAACTGCATAAGCAGCGCAAAATGTGTCGATAGAGCCTTGTGAAAACGCACGCATATTGTGTCCTTTCGTTTTTTTTACTGAATTTAATAGTAGACTTTTTTTTTGAATTCGTCTATATTAATTTTCATACAAATCATATCACTAAAACTTGATATAGTTATGTAGTGAAAATTATACATGGGAGTATTACTTTATGATACCAAGCAAAGGAAATTATTTTTTCACCTCAGAATCAGTAACAGAGGGGCATCCGGACAAGGTTGCGGATCAAATTTCAGATGCAATTTTAGATTCTCTTCTCGCACAAGATCCTGATTCACGCGTTGCCTGTGAAACATTGGTAACAACAGGCATGGCAGTTATCGCCGGTGAAATCACCACAAAGGGCTATGCTGATTTTGCACAAGTTGTGCGTGATACCATTAAAAATATTGGCTACAACAGTTCAGACATGGGTTTTGACTGGCAAACATGTGCCGTTCTTTCTTCAATAGATAAACAGTCACCCGACATTGCTCAAGGTGTTGATCGCACAAAGCCGGAAGAACAGGGCGCCGGTGACCAAGGCATGATGTTTGGTTTTGCTTCAAACGAAACTGATACCCTTATGCCCGCCCCTATCTACTGGGCACACCAACTTTCTTTGCAACTTGCTCGTGTTCGTAAAGACGGTATTCTTGATTTCCTTCGCCCGGACGGTAAAACACAAGTTTCATTTGAATACCAAGACGGAAAACCTATTCGCATCAATAATATTGTTGTTTCTTCACAACACAGCCCAAATGTATTGCAAGAAGATATTATTGAAGGTATAAAAGCCGAAGTTATTGCTCCGGTGCTTGAACCTACAGGTTTTTACGATCCCAAAGATTGCGAAATTTTCATCAATACAACAGGACGTTTTGTTGTTGGCGGACCAATGGGCGATTGCGGGCTTACAGGACGTAAAATTATTCAAGATACATACGGCGGCATGGGTAACCACGGCGGCGGTGCGTTTTCAGGAAAAGATCCTTCAAAGGTTGACCGTTCAGCCGCATACATGGCTCGCTATGTAGCGAAAAACGTTGTAGCCGCAGGTTTGGCTCCACGTTGTGAAGTGCAAATTGCCTACTGCATCGGCGTGGCTGATCCCGTTTCTGTGCTTGTTTCTTCATTAGGTACAGGAGAAATTCCGGATTCTGTTCTCACAAATGCAGTGCGTGAAGTTTTCGATTTACGCCCTTATTTCATTTCACAAAAACTTGATTTGAAACGCCCAATTTACTCAAAAACTTCATGTTATGGCCACTTTGGACGTGAACTTAATGAATTCACTTGGGAAAAAACCGATATGATAGATGCTCTCAGAACAGCAGCAAAAGTATAATACGCAACTTATTTGGTGAGTGCACATGTACTGCAACTTGAAAGTATAATTGTACTCGCCAAATATTTAAAGATTTTTTGTAAATTATATATGGTTTTTCATGTAGTTACTACATGATACAGAAAGGAGCTATAAAGGCAATAAACGATATTACAAATAGTTGGTACGAATTTTGCTATAGTAATAGACAGAAGCACATTTACTGTCAATAATTTAGCATTATGTTTGCACGAGGTTTATTATGAAAAGATCAAAATGTATGGCGGCACTTCTTATGCTTGCTCTTACGGCAACTTTGACGGGTTTTACCCCTCAGCCACAGATTACATTGTACGAAACACGCTCACAAATGAGTGATGCGGAAATTCGTTATCCTCTTGTGCACGATATTCAAGCCGAAGATGTATTTATAGCGAGTTTGCAAAGTGGATTTGAAAATGAATACAGCAGATTAGGGGATTATTACTATCCTGTCAATTCTCTGACTTTTTCACAGCAAGCGCCAGAATTGACAACGGGTTTGCCGCTTGAAAATGCGCATATTATTCACGCGTATGCATTGCCTGTAGGTGTTTCTGAAATTGAAGACCCATTGTATATCCATGCCTACTCCTCAGCGCCTTTGATTGATGAAATGTATACTTACGGTTACAGTTCAACACACAGCGAACAGCCGCACAGCATTGCGATTTATTCTGAAAATGAATACGTTACGGGCGCTTTATGTCTACCTATGTTGCCTGTAGTGAATATAATTAATCCCTTATTTGTGACATACAGGCACATACCAATTAATGCAGAATTACAATCACTTCCTATGTCACAAAGAGCCAGAGCGTATTCGCAAATAGTTGAAACGCAAGCAAGAAGATATAATCTTTCCACTTCACTTATCTATGCTCTTATTCAGACGGAAAGCGCATTCAATCCAAGTGCCGTCAGCAGTATGCAAGCACACGGACTTATGCAGATTGTTATTTCCTCAGCCGGAAACGAAGTGCATAATTATTTGGGTAATCCCTCGCCTCTCAGCGCGCACATGCTCCACAATCCCGAAACAAATATTATTTACGGTACAACCTATCTTCATTTGCTTGGCACACAACATTTCAGGGGTGTCACAAATTCACTCAGCCGCGAATATTGTGCAATAGCCGCATATAACGGCGGTTCACGTCGAGTATTGGAACTTTTTGGAAGTGGCGCAAGTGCTATAGCTGCCATCAATTCACTCAGCCCCTATGAAGTGTATCAACGCATTGCAACAAGTTTCCCCTCTCTTGAAACGCGCAACTTCATTGTGAAAGTTGTGAGCACAAAAAATTCATACTATGCAATGGGAATGTAGGCGCATGGAAAGTCCCTTTGAACATATTATATCCTTGGGTGAGGCCTGCTTTGTGGCGACAATCTTGCAAAATGCAAAGCTGAGAAATTTCTCTTCACCCTTTGACTGGATATGCGGCGGGGATTTACGCACAAGACTTAATTTGCTCATGAACGATTTCAAGGGGTTTGCAGACATAGAACAGCTTGAAAAAGCGCCTTCCATAAGCCCTTCCGAAGCGCACGATATGTATTACAATAAAGAAAATGGCTTGATTTTTAACCACGACTTTTTGAAAAATGTTCCGCTTGAACAAAGTTATCCCGAAGCAATGGAAAAATACTATAGGCGCATAGATCGCTTGCTCGACATTTTGGCGCACTCAAAGGGTATTCTTTTGGTTTATATGGATATGGTTGACAGCACAAAAGAAATTCTTTCTGTCGATGCGCTTACTGAGTATATGGTGCGCATAAACGCAAAATTTAAGCCGACAAATATACATCTACTCTATTATAAATTTAATAAAAATTCTGAAAATGAGGAAGTGAAACGTATAAATAAATATCTACTTATAGGGGAATACAAGGGCGTAGTGCCACCCGATATGATTGAAAGATTGAAAGAAAATAAATAAAAAGCTCCGATTTTACTCGGAGCTTTTTATTTAGATGATGTTGACAGGCATATGATTCGCCCCAGTATATATAGGGCTGGGCCAAAGGGAATAATTTCCTTTGGAAACCCCAATATTTTCTTTTTCTATGCAACTTTCGTAAAAGGTTAATCTTCAAAAGCTTTATAAAAATTGGTTATAAATCGGGTTCGCGTGCTTTTGTAAACTACTTGTAGCAAAAAGTGCTTGCATGATGGCGTAAGGGGGCAACTACTTTGAAAAGTCTAAATCTTTTTCGAGGAACGAGAAAAAAGTGTTAGGGTTTGCAAAGGGGGTTACCCCCTTTGCCCGCGCCGGAGGCGAATACTATTTTTGTCAATATCCTTTTTTTTAGACTTTCACATTCAGCGTTTCAGTAAGCACTTTCACAAGTTTTTCTCTGTCCTTGTCGACATCTGCATCGACTAATGTTTTTGAATCGGAGCGGAATGTCAAGCGGAACGTGAGATTATGCTCATTACTGTCTTTCTTTGGAAGATAGATGTCGTGTAATTCAACACTTTCAAGCAGTTTTGATTTCGCATTTTGGAGTGTATCCATAATCTCTTTCACGGTGATTGTGCGAGGCGCAATAACAGTAATATCACGACGGACAGGCGGATAAACAGGTAATGCCTTGAACTGAATAGTGTTTTTGGCTGATAATCCACGCAAGGCGCAAAGATTTAT
Source organism: uncultured Desulfovibrionaceae bacterium (assembly GCA_964371955.1). GTDB lineage: Bacteria > Desulfobacterota > Desulfovibrionia > Desulfovibrionales > Desulfovibrionaceae > CAYJAZ01. The sequence continues at coordinate 4,590 of CAYJPB010000081.1, forward strand.
TTCTGCATACCACACATGCTCGCGAGCATTGTAATGATCGGCGATTTCAGGTTTAATTCTACCCATTACGGCAACCACATTTCCGGCATCGGCAAGAGCAGAGCCTTCAAGTTCAAGTTTTACGGCAGGACTGAGGTATGGATGATTGCTGATTTTTTCCATTTTTGGAAGAGGTAAATTGAGGAAGTTATTGAAGAATGTTTCCACAATACCTTTTAAATCGCAATATTCAAATATTTCGTCCGTGTGCTTTGGATGAGGGAAGTGCGAGTAACGCTCGCCTGTAAGCATAATACCCAAGCGGCGAGTTTCGTGTACTGTGGTTTCTGATTGCGAATCTTTCACAAATGATTGCGCAAGCTCAAACAGTTTCAAGGAAGTATTTCCTTGCCCCATATTGACTTTCAAAGCATTGAGCAAGCCGGGCACTAAATCCGTGCGCAGAACATCTTGCTCGGCAGTGAGTGGATTTGCAATGCTCACACGGTGTTCTTTTGCGATATTGAGCCTATCTAAATCTTCATGCCCAACAAAGCTGTAGCACACACATTCGTTCAAACCCATACCTGCCATAAAGTGGCGCAAGCGCACTAAAAATGGGTGGCGACTTTCAAGCTTTCCGCATTGCTGCAAGTCTTTCAATACAGGTGGAAATTCTTCGGGCACAGCGTCAACACCGTAACAACGGATAATTTCTTCAGCTAAATCTGCTTGACGGAACAAGTCCGCACGCCACGTTGGCGCAACAACCGTATAATTATCTTCATCTTTTATCTCAAGAGTGCAACCCAAGCCTTTGAGGGTGTTTTCGCAAAATTCTTTTGAAATAGCAACGCCTAATAAATCAATACAGCGTGGATAGTTGAAATTGAAAGGTTTTGGTGTTTCGGTGAGTTTTTCGGTTTTCAACACAAAATCACGCACGCTTGCGCCGGCAACTTCTTGAATAAGATAGGCGCAACGGTCACGAGCAATATCTACCATATTCGGGGCAACGCCACGCTCAAAACGGTAGGAAGCTTCGCTTGAAAGTGCAAGTCTTCTGGCAGTTTTTCTGATGAATGAGGGGTTGAACACCGCCGCTTCCAAGAAAATAGACTGAGTATTTTCAGTGGTTTCGGAATTGAGTCCACCCATAACGCCGCCAAGCCCGATGGGTTTTACCTTGTCGGCAATTAAAATATCGTTTTCTTTGAGGAGGCGTTCTTGCCCGTCAAGAGTAGTGTATTTTTCGCCGTTTTTTGCAGAAATTACGCGTACAGTATTTCCCTCAATCGCGCCTTTATCAAAGGAGTGGAGAGGAATACCAAGTTCCATAAGAACATAATTTGTAGCATCAACCACATTTGAAATTGAGCGGATTCCCACTGCATTCAAGCGGTATTTCATCCATGCAGGTGATTCACCAAGCGTAGGATTGTCAATAATTCTGCCTGTATAGTAAGGAGAAAGGTTTTTATCTACATCAAGGGCGATGTCTTCACCCTTGGTATTGTCGAGTTTTAAGTCAATTTTTGGCATAGAAAGCGGAAGATTGTATGCCGCCGCAACTTCACGGGCAAAACCAAGTACGGAAAGGCAATCCGCGCGGTTTGGCGTAATGCCGATTTCAAGCACTTCTTTGTCAAGATTGAGCGCATCGACAAGCTTTGTACCGAGCACGAGTTTTTCTTGCGGCAAAATGTCGTTAAGCACCATAATGCCCTTATGATCTTCTGAGAGTTTCAACTCTCTTTCAGAGCAAATCATGCCGAATGATTCCACATTTCTCAGCTTCGCTTTTTTAATCTGCATACCCTCGGGCATGGTTGTGCCCACCATCGCCACAGGTACATACTGCCCCTGCGCAACATTTGGCGCTCCGCACACAATCTGCAATAACTCCGCTTGCCCAACGTCAACCTTGCAGACAGAAAGCTTGTCTGCTTCGGGGTGCTTTCCGCACTCTTTCACAAAACCGATAACAATCGGTTCAATGTCCTTATACGGTTCAACAATATTTTCAAGCTCAAGCCCAAGCATTGTCAGCTTTGCGCCGAGCTCTTCGGCTGTTCCCGTGTAGGGCACAAATTCCTTTAACCAAGCAAGAGAAAGTAGCATAATTAATTTTCCTATGATAGTTGTAAAATTTTAACTATTTTTTTGAAATGTCTGCCCCTTATAAGGTTTCCAAAGGAAATTATTTCCTTTGGCCCCGCCGGAGGCGAATCATATTTTTGTAATCTTCCTAATTTAACAACTTTTGCGTTGTCAGTGCGATTTCAAGTTCTTCGTTTGTGGGATAAATAACGACAGGGATTTTTGATTGCGGCGTTGAGATAATACGAGGATCGCCACAACGTTTGAGATTTTCTTCTTGATCAAGTTCAATGCCGAAGAAAGAAAGATTATCCGTCACCCCTTTGCGGACGAACTCGTCGTTCTCGCCAATACCGCCTGTGAAGACAAGCGCGTCAATTCCGTTTAGTTCAAGCATATACGCCCCAACATATTTGCGAATTCTTTGCACAAACATTTTAAAAGCAAGTTCGGCTTGGCTGTCGCCTTTTTCACGGGCGGCATGCAAGTCACGCATATCGTTCATACCGCACACCCCTTTCAAACCTGACTTTTTATTAAGGAGGTTATCCATTTCATCGGGAGAAATATTTTCATTCTTCATCAAAAAGAGTGCAAGAGCAGGGTCGATATCGCCTGAACGTGTGCCCATCATCAATCCTTCAAGGGGGGTAAGCCCCATTGTTGTGTCGATACATGTACCGTTTCTCACGGCAGACATTGAACATCCGTTACCGAGGTGGCACACAATAAGCTTGCAATCTTCCACATCTTTTTTGAGGAATTTTGCCGCTTCACGCGAAACATATTTGTGCGAAGTGCCGTGAAAACCATAGCGACGGATTTTATATTTTTCTGAAAGTTCTTTTGGAATTGGGTAAGTATAGACATGCTCTTCCATAGTTGCATGAAAGCCCGTATCAAAGACCGCAACTGAAGGAAGATTTGGAAAAAGTTCTTTCAAAACTTCAATGCCCGTCAAGTTTGCAGGAATGTGCAAAGGTCCAAGCGGCTCATATTCACGAACAATTTGCATAATTTCAGGCGTGACAACAGCTTCTTTCAAGTCGCCGCCCAAGAGCACTCTGTGCCCTGCCGCAAAAATTTCGCTCACATTCTTGATAACGCCTTTGTCTTCCGAGGTGAGCATTGCCATAACTTCAAGCATGCCCTCACGGTGATTCTCAAATGGCTTTTCAATCTTTATTTTTTCTTCATTGTCAGTATCGGGAAAACGCTTATAGACAAGCGTTCCCATTTCATCGCCTATACGTTCCACAAGCCCTGCGCACAAAGCTTTCTTGCTGTTCATATCTATAAGCTGGTACTTGAATGATGAAGAACCTGCGTTTATTACTAAAATATTCATATCGTGAACACCTATTATATATTGTTGATAGGAAAATGACAAAATAGTATTCGCCGGATAATCCTGTATGCTTCCAAAGGGGTAATGGAGATTTTCCCCACGGAGCTACCCCCCTTTTTGAAAGGCAATCAAGGCAAAAGTTTTATGTAGTCTTGGAGGTTTTAGAAGTTTCTCCATTATAAGGTTTCCAAAGGAGATTATCTTCTTTGGGCACGCCGCAGGCGAATCATATTCCTGTCAACTTCCTAACTTTCCCTAACTTCTGCGCCAAGAATCGCCGAGCGAGAACTGGCCGAGGAAGCGCACATCGTTTTCAAAATTCATACGTAGATCGTTGATTCCGTACTTGAGCATTGCGATACGCTCAACGCCAAGCCCAAAAGCAAAGCCTGTGACTTCATCGGGGTTATAGCCCACAGATTCAAAAACTGCGGGGTCGACCATGCCAGAACCTAAAATTTCAAGCCAGCCCGTTGTTTTGCAAATTCTGCAAGGTTCGCCATTAACAGCGCCATCACCTTTACAACGCATACAAGAAACATCAACTTCCATACTTGGTTCTGTGAATGGGAAGAAGGAAGGACGGAAGCGCACCTTTGTTTCTTCACCAAAAAGATTTTTGCACAGAGCGGAAAGTATGCCCCTCAAGTGAGCGAGTGAAATTTTTTCGCCAACAAGTAAACCCTCGACTTGGTGGAACATCGGCGTGTGTGTAATGTCTGAATCACGGCGATACACCTTGCCGGGAGCGATAACCGCAAGAGGTGGTTTACGTTCTTTCATCGCGCGGATTTGCATAGGGGAAGTGTGTGTGCGCAGCAAGATTTTATCGGCAATAAAAAGTGTGTCTTGCATATCACGGGCAGGGTGATCGTGCGGAAAATTGAGTGTTTCAAAATTGTAATAATCCGTTTCCACTTCAGGCCCTACAACAACATCAAAGCCAAAATCTTCCAGTGTTTTGCAAATGTCTTCCATTACAATATTAATGGGGTGCATAGAGCCGTGCCATGGCTGTCTGCCTTGAGTTGTATGGTCAAAATTATTGACAAATTCTTCCTCTTGTTTTTTCAAGAGTTCGGCTTTTTTTGCTTCAATGGCATCGGTTATCTTCACCTTGACAGCATTCACTGCTTGCCCAAATTCGGGGCGCTCTTCTTTGGAAAGTTGCCCTAATTGACTCATAAGGTCGGCAATCTGCCCCTTACGCCCAAGATACTCCACACGGAGTTTTTCAATAATATCTAACGACAAAACCTGACGAAGCTCACTCTCAAGTGAAACCGTCAGGCTATCAAGTTTTTCACGAAGGCTCATAATTGACCTTTTTACTATTTTAATAGGAAGTTTACAAAAATAATATTCGCCTGCGGCGTGCCCAAAGGGGATAATCCCCTTTGGAAACCCTAACAGGAATAAATTGTTCTAAACATAGTTAATGATTAAAACATTCCTAAATTCTGCTGTGGGCAGTATGCGCTTTTCAATTAAGAGTTTTTGCGTTTTTAGCAGGAAAAAGTATTTTTTAGAGAGGGAGTGTACCCAAAAAAGTACTCGACCGAACTAAAAAATGCTTTTGACGAACTAAAAACGCAAAAGGGCTAATTGAAAAGCAGATACTTATACAGCTGCTTTCGCCTGTTCTACAATCTTGGCAAAAGCTTCTTTATCTCTTACAGCAAGGTCGGCAAGAACTTTACGGTTCAATTCGATACCCGCTTTTTGCATGGCGTTCACAAAACGTGAATAGCTCATACCGTGTTCACGAACAGCTGCATTGATACGCATGATCC
>CAYJPB010000082.1:0-6790 GCA_964371955.1 uncultured Desulfovibrionaceae bacterium
GACGGTGATATTCTTGTTCCCGGCGGTTCTGTTTCCATTCTTGGAACAACGTCCATTACTGTTGACAGCCCCGACGATCACTTCCCCACAACACAAGAAGTTGATATAAATTTACGTGAAGGCATGCCTATGGTTCCTTCGCTTGAAACTACCCCCTATATTCGCGCGTATGCCGGTATTCGTCCTCTTCTCAAATCAAAGGACAGTCAAGACGGACGCGGCGCAAGCAGAGGATTTGCGTTAATCACTCACGAAGAAGCACGCCTTTCAAATTTTGTTACGGTGACGGGTGGAAAGCTTACAACATATAGATTGATGGCTGAAAAAACTGTGGACTTTGTGTGTAAACGTTTGGGCGTTGATGAGCCTTGTATTACCGCGACCGAACCTGTGAACCCCTCTCGTTTGGCGGAATGGGCAGACCCGGGACTTACGCACAGATACGGTTGGTGGCATAAACACACGCCTAATGATTATCTTTTGTGTGAATGTGAGGTTGTTCCCCGTTCAGCCGTGGATAAAATTTTAAAAAATTGGAACGATAACAGCCCTGCAAAGGCGCAGATGTCTTCCGTCGCTTCACGCTCACGCATTGGAAAAGGGCCGTGTCAAGGCACTTTTTGCGGTGCACGAGTAACCGCTCATTTATACGACACCATGAATGTTGGCGGAATTGACGGTGTTGAGGGCTTAAGAAACTTCCTTAATTCCCGATGGCGTGGGCAAAGATATGTGATGTGGGGCAAACAATTTAGCCAAGCGGAATTGAAAGAAGCGCTCTATTTTGGCTTGCTCGGCTTAGAAGATGAGGTGCAATAATGGCTCAATTCGATTGTGATGTTTTTATAGCCGGCAGTGGAATTTCAGGTGCGGCGGCGGCAATTTTTGCCAGAGAAGGCGGTTTATCCGTCATTCAAGCCGGCAGTACCGCTGAAATTGTGTTTGCAAGCGGTTTATTCGATGTATATGGCAGCAGAAAACCCTTTGATTCAATTCGTGCGCTAAAAACAACCAACCCTCTGCATCCTTATGCAAAAATTGGTGCGGAAAATGTGCGCCTTGCCATGGATTCTTTTCTTCAATGGCTTGCAGAAAACGGCATGCCTTTTAGACACAAGGGCGAATTTTCCTCAAAAGTGCTCACTCCTATGGGGGGCAGTAAAACAACGTGGGCCGTGCCAGAATCTTTCTGGTTCGGCGTGGAAGCCATGGAAAAGAAATTACCCACGCTCCTTGTGGATTTTCACGGCTTTAGAGAATATAGTGCAAAACAAATTGTGGAAGTTGCCAAAAGAAACTTACCGGGCTTAAACGCACATAAGGTGGTTTTCCCTGCGGCAATAAATCAACCGCTTCTTCCGGGCGCAATGGCTCAGGCCTTTGAATTTCCTGAACACATTGATGCTTTGGCACATTCCATAAAACCCTATCTCGGCAGTGCCGCGTGTGTGGGAGTTCCGGCTGTTCTTGGCGTGCACAATGCACACTTACGTGTAAAGCGCCTTTCAGAGCTTTTGAATGTTCCCGTTTTTGAAATCCCTACCCTACCTGCATCTGTCCCGGGTTTCCGCTTGAAAGACATTTTCGATCAATACCTTGAAAAAGACGATATTGAAACTCGTCGCCTTACCCGTGCGATTCGTGTTGAACCGCAAGAAGAAGGATATATAGTCACTTTGGCTCAGCAAGGGCAATCTACAGACGTTACAGAACAACTCTATACAAAAAATGTCGTGCTTGCGACAGGCAGATTTATCGGCAGCGGTCTTTTTGCGGATAGAGTGCACGGCGTGAAAGAAACAGTTATGGATTTACCCCTTCATCAACCTGAATCTCGTGATTTATGGCATAACGAAGATCTTTTCCATAAAGACGGACACCCCATAAATTATGCGGGCGTAATGGTGAACGATTATTTCAATCCTGTCGATCATCAAGGAAATGTGCTGTATAAAAATCTTTATGCTGTAGGCACTTTACTCGCTCATCACGACTGGATGCGTGAAAAATGCGGCGTGGGAATTGCCGTTTCTACATCATTTGTTGCCATTCAGAGCATTTTAAGAAATCAATAGATTTCGCATTAAAACATAAGGCACGATTTTTATTTAGAAATCGTGCCTTTTTGTATTATTTTACGTTAAACAGTTAACTGTCCAATTCTTCAATAGGGCGCGGTCTTGCAAGGAAGAAGCCCTGCGAATAATGTACGCCTGCATTTTTAAGGAAGTTCTGGATTTCTTCATTCTCGACAAATTCAGCAACAAGTTGTGTATTCATTCTGTTTGCTAAGTGCTGAACAGTTTCAAGAATGATTTTCTTATCGTCGTTTTCTACAATATCTCTTATTATAGAACCGTCGATTTTAAGAAAATCCGGCTTAAGTGATACAATCATGGAAAGAGTCGAATACCCTGCACCAAAGTCATCCACTGCAAACTTAGAACCTATTTTATGTATTTCATTCAAAAATTCGAATAAAACATCTAAAGATTCATAGCTCTCTGTTTCAAGAAATTCCACTATAATTCTATGCGGTTCAGGGAATTTTTTCAAGCGTTCCAAAAACCAGTTTCTGAATGACATTGATTCAACATCGTACACAGAAATATTTATTGAAAGACTTTCTTTACGACTTTCAAAATCCTTGAGCGCTTTATCAATCATCATGCGACTTATGCGCTTGTAGAATTTAAACTTCTTGGCATTATCGAGAAATACGTGAGGGGCATGAATTGTTCCGTCATCGTCAATAATACGCATAAGGGCTTCGTATTTATCAATTTTACCCAATTTGTTGTTATGAATTCCTTGATAATAAGGAGTGACACTATCATTGTCTATTGATTGTTTAAGAAGTGTAACTTTATCAAGCTCATCGCCTGAATTGATTTTACCTTTTACTTCATCTTCGCAAATTATAAAATTATCTTGAGAATTTTTGTTTGCGTAGAGCACAGTTGCCGCGGTACCAAGCATATCGGGCTGATTAAACAAAACAACAAAGCGTGATACGCCCGTGAAGCCCGTACTGTCTGACGTAGCATATTCATAGGCTTTATACAGAGCAAGGCAAAAATCTGTAAATTCTTCTTTATTTTTTTGCAGTTCTGAGGCGTAAGCAACAACATACGTTTTATAATTTATTGAATACACCCTCCATGCAGGATCGACTTTAGAAAGATTTTCTGAAATATCTTCCAACACATCTCTCGTCGCTTTATAGAAATTTTCCTCACCTGCAAATGCAATAACCGCATCGGCAGTTTGATTTTCTGTAACGCAAATCATTTCCATGCCGTAGCGTTTTCTATCGAGCTCAAATTGATAAATATTCGGAAGAAATAGATTCTTATCGATATACTTATCGTAGTCGCCTTTCTGTTCAAGTTTGGAAAGCTTAGCGTATAATTTAGCTTGTTTAAGGTTTATATGCTCTTTTTGCTTTTGCTTTGCTTTTTCTAAGAAGCTTATTTCGTCCGCAATCATTTGTGCTTCTTCAAGTCTAAAAACATCAGGTATTACATACTTTTCATTTTCTGCTATACCGGTAAATACACTTGCCCCGTTATGGAAGTAATTTTTTCCTTTATAATGAGAAATTTCTCCCATCATGAATATACCGCTGATATTTAATTTATGAAAAGGGCGCATTTCCCATTGAGCACAATTCTTCAAATATATTTTCTTTGCAAAACACACATAGGCAAATAATTCTTCAACCGGCACATCAATCACTTCAGAACACATTTCATGCATTTCAGAAATAGTTCGTGCCGGATTGAGATAGCCAAGCCTAAACTTTGTGCCCGTATCAATTGTGGAATGATAAAGGCTGAGCTTATTTGCTTTAGCATTGTATTTTGTGAAGCGCCCACAGCCTGATTCTTCATCGAGAATTAAGGGGAAATGGATAAGATAGTCATCATTCACCACTTCTTCATAATCCTGTGAGCTTAACATTTGCTCTTCATTAATCGACAAAAAGTCGTACATCCAGTTGAGAGCAGCTTCATTTTCTATTTCTTCAATAAAGCCTTCATCTGCTTTTGTTATTTTAAATTGATGACTTATAACGTCAAATGAAGTTGTGGAATGAACAAAATTATTTTCTGCATCTCCGTGCGCAGTAAACACAAATGCGCTATCTTTATGCACACCTGTGTCGGAAAAGAGAAACCCTGGGATATATTCGGGAGTTTTGTCTCCGACAAGACCGCCGGCAAGTTGCATAAAAGGCTTGTAAGTATTTATTTCATCGATAAATTTCTGCACTCCATGATAAGAGTCTGAAAATAAAATATGCACTAAAGCATCTTCTAAACTTTTTGATGAAGTAAAGGAAGTATGAACTTCTTTGGCAAACTCTTCAGGACTTTTGTTGCTCCACGACATGAGCTCTATTTTTAGTTCGACTTTATCGTAGTTATCAAAAATGATAATTGTGGCATTGTCTATCTGTTCGCCGTTGTAAATTATTGATTGTGATGATGACGCACCTATAACGGTACAATACGGAATTAATTCTTTAACTTTTCTTGCTACTTTCACCGCTTCTTCCGGAAATAATCCGGCGGTATAAATTCTTACAAAGCAGTTTTTATAAACTATTTGTTTGCAATGTTGTACAAAGTTGTCAAGACCGTGATCATCAATATAATGATGAACTAAGCGTTGCATTTCTTCTCCTTAAAATTTATTTTTTTACGTACAACGTATTGCAACCGGCTGACTTTCTATACTTAATAGTGAAGTCCCTATGGCTTTGCGTCACTATTTTTCAATAGTTTTGCCAATAGATGTATGCTATTTCCCTTTTTCTAGAGAACCAAACCCTCCTTTGCGTGGTATAATAACAAATATGTAGAGAGAAGCTTTGCGACGTATTTTATCGTGTTTACTTCTCTATCTGTCCAAATTCTCGGCCCCGTGCAGTCGTCAAATCCAAGGAAGAGGTTTACATACCCCTCTTTGTGAACTTGTGCGTGCAAGAAAGAAAATATTCCTTGATCTTTCATAAGCTCATACGCACCTTCTGCTTCAAGAACTCTCAAGTCGTTGCTGAAGAAAATTCCGTCTTCGCTGGCATCGTCAAAAAAGTCCTGCAAAATTTCCGCAGTAAGTCCTTTTAGGTTATCGATTTCGGGATTAACGCCTTCGTTGCACCATTCGAATGTATTATCGTAGGTTTTACCGCCATCGAATGATTCAAAGATATATGTACGATCCACTTTAAACTGTTCGCCAAGCATTCGTAAAACAAGGTTCACAGAGGTAATAATATCGTGTGTTTCGTATAAGAGGTTGAATATTGTTGAAATAATTTCTGTTTCAAAATAAGAATTTGCTCCCCTGCTGGCATTTTCAAGAATTGTGAAATTCTTCATTGTGCCTTCATTAAAATCAGGGGTATAGAATGTATAACAATCTTTTCCGCGCTTTTTTGATTGATATAATGCCTTATCTGCAGCTTTATAAAGTTCTTCATACGTCGTTCCGTCAAGTGGGTAGCGTGAAATTCCTACGCTGCCTGAAATTTTATAGTCATTCTTTTCGCCGGAGTATGAACGGCGGAAATTTGCAATAAGATCGTCTGCCTTGCGCACAACTGTTTCAATATCTGAGGCATTTTTCATAAGAACAATAAATTCATCGCCACCTAAACGTCCCACAACATCGTGCGAACGGAAGCAAGATTTGAGTTTTGTCGCAACATCACTGATAACAATATCGCCAAAATGATGCCCTAAGGTATCATTTACAGACTTAAAGTCATCAATATCAACGATAAATAGCACATGTTGTTGATCGGGTAAAGAGCGAGTCAATGTAAACTTGATTTCATTTTCAGCGCTTATTTTATTATAACAATTTGCAAGTAAATCCATTTTTGCTTGCGTCTCGAAGGATTTTTGATCGTCTATATCAGTGAGTTTTCCTATGACAAAAGTAGGAACATTTTCAGGGTTATAAATAAGCTCATATTCAATTTTATTATAGCAAAGCGAGCCGTCAGGTCTAATAAGACGAACTTCTACAGGTGTGCAGAGTCCACTCATCATATTGCGCACACCTTCCGAGAAAACAACTTTATCCTCTTCAAAAATTATTTCGGAAAGAAATAACTCATTAAATTCTTTTTCATGGGGAAGATTATAAATTTCACGCCCTTTGCCGTAATAGCGTATGCGCATTGAGCGCAAATCAAGAGTAAAAACTAAATCATTTGTAAGCCTTACAAGCGAATTGAACAAGGCATTACCTGAGATTTCGTTGTGAAAATAAAAGTCAAAGGCATCTTCACCACGAACAAGTTGCTCGCTTAAACTTTCGATATAACCGACAAAGTATTCGCCTACATCCCCGAAAGACTTTGTTTTGAGTATAGTTATTTTGCAGGGAATTTCATTACTTTCAGTGTCGCAATGCAACCAGTTAAATGAGTGCCACTCACCACAATCTGCTCTATCAAAGTGGTTATCGATTTGCTTGGAGCTCAGTTCACCGTTCGGTTGATATTCGGGAGAAAGAAGCTTAAAATCCGTATGGAACAGTTTTGCGTCGCCTATTTTAAATAATTCTCTCGCACTTTTGTTAAACATAATTCCATTTCTTTCAGAATCCCAAAGCCCTACTGAGATAGGAGAAATTTCTAAAAATTCTTTCAAGTGCTCTAAAAAACCTGATTCAATTTCTTGCGCAATAAAAGAAAGTGTTGCCCTTGCATCAAAAATTATGCAAAAAACAAATTTTCTGTCTGTTATTTTGTCGATCGCAACATCATAAAAAT
>CAYJPB010000082.1:6800-9567 GCA_964371955.1 uncultured Desulfovibrionaceae bacterium
AACGGCAGTTCTTTCCCATCTGCATACTTGATATACAAAAGTTCGCTCAATCCGCCTTTTTTTTCGTTGCTATTAAGGGCTTTTATAAATTTTCTCTGAGAGTTTTCACCATTGGGTTGATTTTCAGGAAAGCATTGCATAAAATTTGCTGTAATATCTTCAGATGAAGAAAAACCCAAAAGACTCATCGCAATGGGGTTTGCCAACACCACTTTACCTTCGGTGTCAAAAATAACCAAGGGAAGCTCTCCATCCATAAACAATGATTGAAATGCTTGCGGATCAGACTTTAAATATTCGATAAACGAAGAATCAAACATGAGGGGGTTCTCCATAAAAGTTCAGCACTAAAATAAACGTACCATTAAAAATTATTCTAAAACATTAAAGAATACGTGCCAACAGTTGATAAACCTATATCATCTCCCCCTATTAGTCAAGAATAATTATGTGTGCTTATAAGAAAAATACACGTGATTTTTTCCAAATTTATTTGACTTTTTTTTCAACCTCTGTAAGAATTAATCTAAAGAAAAGGAACATTCTATGAAAAAGATTATTCTGCTTATAATCGTGCTTTTGTTGGGAAGTAGCGGATATTTTGCATATACGCATTTTTTTGAAACCGAACACTCCTCAGACATTGTGCTTTACGGCAATGTCGATCAAAGACAAGTAGAGCTTGCTTTCACCGATGCCGAAAGAGTGGCTGAAGTTTTTGTGGAAGAGGGCGACTTTGTTACACAAGGGCAAATTCTTGCCACACTTGAAACGGACAGACTCGAAACAAGAATTGACGTCGCACAGGCACAACTTGAGGCGGCACAAGCCATGTCAGACAAACTCAGAAACGGCGCTCGCCCAGAGGAAATAGACCAAGCAAGAGCATCTGTTCAAGCGGCACAAGCGCAATTGGATTTTGCTGAAAGCCAATACAGCAGAATAAACGATATTTACTCAAGCAATGCCGTAAGCCAATCCGATTATGAACAAGCTTTACAGCACTATAATGTCGCAAAAGCACAATACGAACTGCAACAAAAGAACCTTGAACTTATTTTACTCGGCGCAAGAGAAGAAGATCTTGCGGCAGCACAAGCAAATGTAATGCAAGCGCAAGGAATTCTTGATGAATTAAACACAATCTTGGAAGATGCGCAATTGCGTAGCCCGCTGGATTCTGTCGTAAATCGCAGACTTTTGGAAGTCGGTGATATGGCAAACCCGCAAAGAGCGGCTTTTTCTCTTGCCGTGCTTTCGCCAAAATGGATAAGAGCCTATATTTCAGAAGTTGATTTAGGGCATATCAGCCAAGGAATGACGGCAAATATTTATATCGACTCATTTCCTAATGAACCGCTTGTGGGCACAGTCGGCTTTATTTCTTCCGTTGCAGAATTCACTCCAAGAGCCGTACAAACAGAAGATTTACGCACCGCATTAGTCTATGAAGTGCGAATCTATGTTGAAGATCAAGACAATGTGTTACGCCTTGGTATGCCTGCTACCGTGCGTTTTTAAAGATATTATTTTCTAACAGCAAAACAAGATGAAGCAAGAAAAACCTATCCTCACTGCTGAAAACATCAGCAAATCATTTACACTTCAAGACAAGCAAGTCATTCATGCCTTGCAGAGTCTTTCTTTTGATTTGCAGTGCGGAAAAATTCTTGCTCTTGTAGGTCCGGACGGAGCAGGAAAAACCACTCTCTTGCGCATTATTGCGGGCTTACTTAAAGTAGATGAAGGAAATATTTCTTTTAAAGATTTACAATACAAAGCTAACATTGAAGAAATACAGCATCAAATCAGCTACATGCCACAAAAATTTGGCTTATACGAAGACTTAACCGTTCAAGAAAACCTTGATCTTTATGCCGACTTGAAAGATGTTCCGATTAATGAACGTAAAACTCGTTATGCAGAACTTTTGGAAATGTGTGGCATGTCACCCTTTAAAGAACGACTTGCAGGAAAACTTTCCGGTGGAATGAAACAAAAATTAGGGCTTATTTGTACGCTTGTTGCCCCACCTCAACTTCTTCTGCTTGACGAACCCACCGTGGGGGTTGATCCTCTTTCTCGCCGTGAACTATGGGAAATTATTGATAGATTGACAGAAGCATCACAAATGTCGGTTATAGTGAGCACCTCTTACCTTGACGAAGCCACAAAGTGCGACGATATTATTCTGCTCTTTGAAGGCAAAGTACTTGCTCAAGACACACCGAAAAACATTATTGAACAAACACGTGGCATGAGTTATCTTGCACACAAAGACACACTTGCAAATCCGCGTGATTTACAGTCTAAACTTCTTGATATTCAAGGATTGATAGACGCTGTTCCTCAAGGCGGAGACGTGCGCTTTGTATACGAAACACTCTCTGTCGAAGAACATTCTTGTCTAAATACTCTTCTTGAATCTTTCACTATTCACAAAACAGAACCAAACCTTGAAGACAGTTTTATGCGCTTACTCAAAAAAGATATACACAAAATTACTAAGAAAAACGCACCTATGTCAGAAAGTGTTGAATGTAATTTTCTCCAAGAGGATAATGAAGACAAAGAGAGTAATGCCCCTATTATCGAAACAAAAAATGTTTCCCGTTTATTTGGAGATTTTATTGCCGTAAATAATGTAAGTTTCTCTGTCTATAAAGGGGAGGTATTCGGCCTGTTAGGTCCAAACGGTGCCGGAAAAACCACAACTTTTCGTATGCTTTGCGGTTTACTTTCGGCAAGTAAAGGCTCATTGCATGTT
>CAYJPB010000083.1:0-9410 GCA_964371955.1 uncultured Desulfovibrionaceae bacterium
CGTATACTCACTTAGCAGGCGAGCTCCTTCGGCCGACTCGGACACCGCTCCACACGAATATTTCTTTTAGACATTTTTCTTGCGCTTGTCAAGCTTTTTTTGTAGGCATTAAATATTATTTTCTTACTATTTTGCAATGCATTTCAATATCTTTCTACCTTCTTGGAAAAGAAATTGCGCTTTATCGTTCGCTATAATTTCTTCAACAATTCCGGCACCGAATGTAGGGTGCTCTACTGTCTCCCCTTTCGATATTTCTATATCCATACGATATTGTTTAGCTTCTGAAAAATTTTGACTCATTTTTTTACGCCAAAGGCTTTCAAGATCTTCCGTTTTAACTGCTTGTGTTTTTCTTGAACTTGTCCCAAATGTTGACAAAGATGAAGTTCCGGCTTGTGCTCTACCCGCTTTTTCAACCACTTGCTCACGAGATTGATCTGATCGCACCCTTACCGGGCCGGATTCCTTTTTCTTTCGCACTGCTTCCGGTGGATGATATTTATGAACACTTTTACACGCACAACACTCCACCTTTGCCGGATATTCATCAACTACCACAATGACTATGTGATTAGTTATATCCTTACATTTTGTGCATTTTGAATTTAATCTTTCCCCTGCTTTGTAAGCCATAAATTTTCCCCTATACTCCATATATTATTGTTTTAATTTTTTCCATAAACTCTTGAAGCACCACTTGCTGGTCTTCTTGTGGAATGCGCGCACATATTGATGTAAAATCATTTAATTCCGATGATGTACATATATCTGTCAGAGCGCTTGTATCTGAAATATTTAATTCAAAAGTCTGCACAGGATAGCGAGCTTCCAATTCGTTGTATTCTTCGCCTAATATACTTGACATTTTGCCTAATGAATACATCGCATATATATTAAAGTCAAAATAAGCGCTTTCTTGAGAATTCAATAAAAAGCTTAAACTTGGCTCTATCATAATAAAATTTTTTACTATCGGATAGAAGGCATCTATGTCCTTAGGTGCTTCTAGTTCGTCTAAAAAAATCGGGGACGGAGGCAGAGGCTCATTGAACTCATTCGCCTCGTCCACAGCGATTTGCCACGCGTTTTCTATTTCTGTATTTTTAAGAAGAATTCTTTCGCTTTCAATAAGATAGAATTCTTCTGCTCGTTCCAAATAATCTTCAAAAAAAACGATATCATCATACATTCGTGTGAGTTGCGTACTCAAAGGTAATACACACGCTACGTTTGAAGGATTTCTCTCGCAAAATGCATTGTAGTTTGTCTGATTAATGGGCAGTCCATACGTGATCAACGGCGCCATTGCTGTTTCATAAAATGACAAAACAGAAATATTGCGTGAATCGACAATAAAGCGAGTGTCATTCAGTACATATTCAATTGTCGATTTGATATGTAAAGCCCGAAGCGGAAATTGCACGGCAGAGAAAGAATAACGCATATCCTGCGCCCAATCGCCGTTATGCGTTATTGTGGCAACCACAAAGCCATTCTGCGCCAATACATGTGAAAGTGTTGAATAGGTATGATTATGAGCAAATGTAGGCAAGCTTAAAAGAATTAAATTTTGCTCATTCTCGGTTTGAAGCGGAGTTCCGGCAAGAGCGACACTGTAATATCTTCCGTCTTCGCCAATCTCTTGATTTCGTACAGAATCGGCGGTAGGATACCACAAGGCTACTTCAATGTAGCTATTGTCAAATTCAATTGGAATAAATGAGCGATCAAAGGCAACGTTATGCTCTTCTGCATAAGCAAAAGATGGAAACAAAAATAGCACACCAAAAAGCAAAGATATAATGAATGAATGAAACAATTGCATATAAATATTTAAGAAATCTTCTTTACTTCGTTCCATAGTGTATCTTTTTCTTCAAGGCTCAACTCATCAAAATTCAAATTTTTCTCTTTTGCAAGTTTTTCCATCGCTTCAAAGCGATTCAAAAAGCGTATTGTTGCTTTATCAGTGGCTTGAGCAGCTTTAATGCCTTTACGCCTGCCAAGTTCCACCAAGGAAAAAATCATATCACCGAGTTCGTGTTCGATAGCTTCGGGGTTCTTTGCTTGTAAAGCATCGTATAATTCAAGCCATTCAGCTTCAACTTGTTGTTCAACTTCTTCGTCATTTTCCCATGTAAAGCCGTTCTGCGCTGCTTTTGAATGGATTCTGTATGCTTTTGTGAGAGGAGGAAGAGAACGTACTAAACTTGTAAAAACATGCTTTTCTTCAATACCTTCACTCAGTTTTTCCTGCTTTTTTATTTCTGCCCATTTTTTTATAAGCTCTTCGCGGTTTTCAATTTTCGTATCAGAAAAAACGTGCGGATGTCTACGTATCATTTTATCGGCGGCACAATTCAGTGCATCGGCAATATCAAAAGCGTTTTGTTCGCTGTATCTATACGCAACAAAGATAAGATTGAAGAGTAAATCACCCATTTCATCGGCAACATGCGCCGGCTTTTCTTTACGAATTGCATCAACACATTCAAAACATTCTTCAATCAGATATTCTGTCATAGTCATGGGTGTTTGCTCTTTATCCCAATCACAGCCCCCTTCGGGTTGAAGTAGAGCTTCTATAACTTCCTGCACCCTGTCGAATGCTTTTTGCACCTTTTCTCTGTCGTACATATATTATAAACCTTTATTATAAGGGAACAATTTGATCGAGCCAATCGATACCAAATTGCAAATAGGGTAAAACAATCGAGCCGGTAACAATTTCATTTCCCACAAAAAACAGTATGGCAACATAGCCGACAAGAACACAAACCAAATACGCTTTTGCCGCACCTATTATCGCCCCCAAGAAATTATTTACCATTCCAAGTGAAACAGCTTCCATCAAATTTTCCAATAAAATTCCTAAAAGCGCAACAACAACAATACAGATAAAGAAAATCAGCGCAAAGGCCGCAGCATATACCCATTGTTCGGCAAGGTAAGGCTCTAAATATACCCCAACTACATCAGCGTATTGTCTGGCAAAAAACAAACCGGCGACGATACTTACAAGTCCCACAAGTTCATCAACCGCACCACGAAATGCGCCACGAGCAATAAAAAATATACAAATTACTCCAAAGGCAATGTCAAGATAATTGAATTCCATAAAACCTCACACAAAATGAATATACACTTGTAGGCTATTTTATAAGTTTTTTCAAGTTTTTTTTAAACACAAAAAATAATTGTTTACCATAGCACAATTTAATTTTTTTTTCAAATAATAACAACAAATTATAAAATCAACCTACTTTATTCCAGTGCAATATTCTCTATTGTATGAGTTATTGATTGACAAAACATTCGCGTGAGCCGCAGACAGGGCACACTTCTTGATTTTCATCGTTATGGTAGCCACAGAAAATGCAGATACAGTATTTTTTTTCTTTTTCTTTTTTGGGTGCATCGTCAGAGTTTGAAAGCATATATTCAATAAATCTTCTTTCGTGGTCGTATTCTATAGAAGATATTTTTTGAAATAAGTCTGCAATTTCGTTTAGCCCTTCTTGTTTTGCTTTTTCTGCAAATGTTGGGTAAATATTTTTCCACTCATCATTTTCGTTTGAGGCCGCTGATTTAACGTTATCCATTGTTGTAAGCGGTGTTTCTTGCAAAAATTTAAACCACACTTTTGCATGGGCTATTTCATTTATTGCCATGCGGTCAAATAATTCTGCCGCTTTTTCATCGCCTTCATTACGGGCTACTTCGGCATAAATCATATAGCGCACAATTGCTTGCGCTTCGTTTTGAAATGAGAGTTTTATATTTTTATACGATTCGGTATTTTTAATATCCATGGTATTATCCTTAATTAAAATGGTCTTTTATTCTTCAAGAAATTGCGCACATTTTTTAATGAGTGTTTTTGCTTCTTCTTGAATTATATCGTAGCGATCGAGTGCTTGCTCACTGCACATTTGCACTTTTTCGTCTATTTTATCAAAATTTTCTATAGCTAAATTAATAACGCTTCTACACAATAAGCCTTTTTCTTTCATATCGAGCAATATCGCTTTTGTTCTTTCAGGTGAAAAAGGTTCTTTATAGCTTCTTTTCCCGAGCAATGCGCTGAGCACGTCGGCGACAGCAACAATTCTTTCGGGCATACTAAGCTCTTTGTACGATAAACCATGAGGGTAACCGCTTCCATCTAATTTCTCATGGTGTCGCACTGCAATTTTATACACTGATGGACTCACACAATCTTTAAGGATATATTCTGAAAGCACAACATGATCCTTCATATGAGTGAATTCATCGTTAGAAAGTTTGGAATCTTTTTCTAAAATCATAGTTGACATGGACACTTTTCCTATATCATGTAATAGAGCACCAAAAAAAATCTCTTCAATCTCTTCGGGGCTTATACCAAATAATTCTGCCAAAGTAACGGCAATTTCAACTGTAGCAACGGTATGTGTTACCGTGCTTTCACTTCTAAAGTCGATAGCGCGCGGTAACAAATTAATAAGAGCGTCCATTTGTTGACTGTTTTTTTCAAAAGACTGCAATAGGGGTGTAAATTCATCGAGGTAGGAACCGTCTAAGACTTTGGAAATTACTCTATTCTTTTCTTCCAATTTTTTTAAATGCTCTGCCTCTTTGACAGAAATCATAGGGTTATGTATAATTTCAATAATTTTTTGTGCATCTGTGGCAATACCTTTACGAATAAGCATATCAATTCTGTCTGCCATAAAAAGTCTTGCGGCGAAGGTCATGTTCTTACAATCGCTTTGCAATAGCTTCGGGTAAGGAAAGTGATGGTATAACACTGCATCGGCATATTCTTCAAAACATGCTTGTGATTTTAAAAAGATATAGCTAAACACAGAATGGGCGACAGAATGGTGAATTTCAAATCGAAAAATATCGCTATAATCTGAAAGAGAGTCGAGCATTTCTGTTTGATACGCACCAATATCGTGAAACATGGCAAGATAACATATCTTGCTTAAATCGTCGTCTTCATAATTTCCATCATCCAGATACATTTGCATAACAATGTATGCAACCCTCTCGCCGTGTTCCATAAGGCGATAATCCAGTGTATTCAATGCCCTTCTCAACATCTGAGAAACGCTTATTATATGATTGTTCATTCTAAACCTATACTTTCTTATTGAGAAGGATTTCTATTAGTCTTTCGTTTATAGTATAAAAAAAATTTGTACGAGTAAAGAATTTTTTTTATATAAATAATTTTATTTTTTAAAGACTTATTTAAAGGCTTGCACTTTTTTAAAAAAGGGTGTATTCACTTCTTTCTGCAAGTTTATTTGCATGATTGTTATACGCCATTTTGGTGTTTAAATAGAGGAGGCTCTTATGTCTAAACAATGCGAAGTATGTGGAAAAGCACCACAAGTAGGGAACTGGGTAAGCCATTCAAACATTAAAACTAAAAGACGCTTTATGCCCAACCTTCAATCAGTTCGTCACCAATTCGCCGATGGTCAAGTAAAGACTATCCGTGTTTGCACACGTTGCATTCGCTCAGGTGCCGTAGTTAAGCCTGTTGCTCGTACAGCCGAGTAATTTTTTGAGTTTGTTTTGCTAAAGCTATAAAGTACTACATTACTTAAATGCAAAATGGGGAGATTTTTTCTCTCCTTTTTGTTTTAAAAAGCAGTGTCATTTTTTTTCGGCACGCTTTTTGCATATTCTCTAGAAAAAGTGTAAAGTGTCAAAATTTACTTTTTTATTACTGGAGAATGATATATGTCACAAATAGACAGAATTATACCCGGCACGCTCAACTCGCTATGGACGGTTCAAGCCGAAGAAACCGAGGCCGATACCAAGAATAGTTCTTCCATCTCTAATACAGGCAGCAGTGCGCAAAAGGCGCAGCAAGCCTATGGCATGAACCGAATAAATCAGCTTGCCGAGGCAGCCCAACTTGCTTTTGAAGGCTTGGGATTAGGACCGAACGATAAAGTTACTTTTAGTCGAATAAACGAATATAAAGCACAACAACAGGAAAATTTTTCCCAAAAGGTTGAAGCCGGACTAAAGGAAATTGGAATAAGCGCCGATACAGAATATCAAATCGTCACAAAATATGAGGGCGAAGGCGTTGATATTGTTACAGAGTCACCGGAAAAATCAAAAATTGAACTCTTTTTTAAAGACAATCCCGAACTTGTGGATGAATTCAAAGAGATTCAATATCTTGACAATCTGACAAAAACTCTGAACAATGAAAATATTTCACAAAATATGAATATGACACGTATACAACTACAATCAATGTCAAGCATTTTCAATACCAACCCCTCATCCAGCATTATGAGTTATGGCGAAGGCGGAACATTTTTTGGCAGAGGCCTTTCAACAATAGTTTAATAATTTGGATTATAATATGATTTTTATATATGTTTTAATTGCTGTGTATGCAGTTTTGGGAATTGGAATGGCTTATCGTTTTATGCAAAAAACAAGCGAGTAAAAACCGTCAAAAATGTTTTAAATGCTATAGCCAAGTTCTATAATTTTTTTCACGTCAAAAGCCCCTTGTCTCAGAATTTTTATTTGTTTTTGTGAAAGCACTTCTATTATTGTTGAGGGTGCGCCCCCCTTAGGGGGATAATCGGTATCTACAACTGCATCAATCAAAAGAGTTGAATCCACTTCATGGGCTAAGCGTGCACTTTTCTCTCCGCTCTTATTGGCAGAGGTTGAAATAAGCGGCGCATCAATTTCTTTACAAAGAAAATGCGCAACCTCACACGGGCTTTGTCGGACAACAACTGTTCCTGTATGCGCTGTCAAGATAGGAGAAATATTTTCCTTTGCCGGCAACACGATGCTTAAACTTTCCGGCCAAAAACGTGTGCAAATTTCTTCAATTGAAGAAAGTAAATTTTGCGGAATATCTGCAATTTCTTTTGCTTGATTAAAATCCCGTACAATAAGCGGAAGAGGCTTTGAAAGCTCTCTTTGCTTGATTTCAAAAATTCTTAAAATAGCCTCTTCATTATATGCCGATGCCCCAATCGCATAAAAAGTCTCAGTGGGATATGCAATAACCCCTCCGCTTTTTAATAGCGTGGAGGCAAGGTGTAAGTCTTTAATTGTTTTCATCATAAATTAATTTTTATCTCTTACATGTCAGTTTTTTATTATTCTATACAAATTGATAGATATTGGCAATTTAATAAAAATTGAAATAATAATTAAGGTAAAAATACTCATTCCCATAATGGTTTCCTTTGTGTACAAATTATCATTTATCACAGAGAAATACACTGTAACCACATAAAATAACATATATATTTACAAGATTGACACGTCATTATTAAATACTTGCAAAAAACTTTTAAGTAGGGTATAAGCGGAGTGTAATTTTAAAGCGCATAGGGTTGTGCTTATTTTTTTCTCGCATAGTGCGGTAAACATTATAAACTTTTCTCAGTGAGGTGGTATGATTTCCTTACTTATAGTATTTGCTTGTGCGGCGCTTGCTATTTATTATGCATCACACGCATCAAAAGCAGTATTTTCAAGTCCTGCCGGAAATGATGAAATGCAACGCATTGCCGGTGCCATTCAAGAAGGTGCTGATGCGTATCTTAAACGTCAATACAGAACTATCGCCATTGTAGGCGTGGCTATTACTCTGCTTTTACTTGTAACATTGGGCTTTTTGGTTGCTTTTGGCTTTGTGCTTGGCGCTGTTTTGTCCGGTGTAGCCGGTTTTGTTGGGATGAATGTTTCTGTGCGCGCAAACGTGCGTACTGCCGAAGCAGCTCGCCACGGGCTTGCTCCTGCCTTAAACATTGCTTTCAAATCAGGTGCTATCACAGGTTTGTTGGTTGTAGGGCTTGGGCTTTTCGGTGTGGCCGGTTATTATGCACTCCTTATGCTTTTCGGTGTAGACGGCAGAGAATTGCTTGAACCGCTTATTGCTTTGTCATTCGGTGCTTCTTTGATTTCAATTTTTGCTCGTCTTGGTGGCGGTATCTTCACAAAAGGTGCTGATGTTGGCGCTGACCTTGTTGGTAAAGTTGAAGCCGGTATTCCTGAAGACGATCCAAGAAACCCCGCCGTTATTGCTGATAACGTAGGTGATAACGTGGGCGACTGCGCAGGTATGGCGGCCGATCTTTTTGAAACATATGCTGTTACTATTGTTGCAACAATGCTTCTTGCCTCTATCTTCTTCACTGGAGACTTACAAGGCAAGATGATGATGTATCCACTTCTTATTTCAGCGGTATGTATCATCGCATCAGTATTCAGTATCCGTTTTGTAAAGCTTGATGCATCAAAGAAAATCATGAAAGCTCTTTATAAAGGTCTTATCGGAACTTCAGCTATTGCAGTTGTGCTTATCACAGCAGTTACGCTTATCCTCTTTGCAGGTGAAGATTCAATGATGATTCAAGGGCAAGAATTTACCACTGCAAACCTTCTTATGTGTTCATATGTAGGGCTTATTGTAACAGGTCTTCTTGTTTGGGTAACAGAATACTATACAGCAACGAATTATCGTCCTGTAAAGTCAATTGCTTCTTCTTCACAAACAGGTCACGGCACAAACGTTATTCAAGGTTTGGCTGTTTCTATGGAAGCAACTGCATTGCCGGTATTCATCATCTGTGCCGGTATCTTGATAACATATATCAATGCAGGCTTGTTCGGTATTGCTATTGCCGCTACAACAATGCTTGCACTTGCAGGTATGGTAGTTGCACTTGATGCTTACGGCCCTGTTACCGATAACGCAGGCGGAATTGCTGAAATGGCAGGTCTTCCTGAAGAAGTTCGTACTGTTACCGATGCGCTTGATGCTGTTGGTAACACCACTAAAGCTGTAACAAAAGGTTATGCCATCGGTTCAGCCGGTCTTGCCGCTTTAGTGCTTTTTGCTTCTTATACAGAAGATTTACAACACTTCTTCCCAGATTTGAATGTAGCTTTCTCATTGCAAGATCCATATGTACTTATCGGTCTTTTCGTCGGCGGTTTATTACCTTACCTCTTCGGAGCTATGGGTATGATGGCTGTCGGACGTGCAGGCGGCGCTGTTGTTGTTGAAGTTCGCCGTCAGTTCAAAGAAATTCCGGGCATCATGGAAGGCTCTGCAAAGCCTGATTATTCATCAGCTGTTGATATGCTTACAAAAGCCGCTATCAAAGAAATGCTTATTCCTTCCTTACTTCCTGTGCTTGCTCCATTTGTACTTTATATTGTGATTAACAGTATTGGCGGTCAAGCAGCAGCATTTGCAAGCATAGGCGCAATGCTTATGGGTACAATTGTTACAGGTATCTTCGTTGCTCTTTCCATGACAAGCGGTGGCGGTGCATGGGATAATGCAAAGAAATATATTGAAGACGGACACTTTGGCGGTAAAGGTTCTGAAGCGCACAAAGCTGCTGTTACAG
>CAYJPB010000084.1:0-6571 GCA_964371955.1 uncultured Desulfovibrionaceae bacterium
TGCGGCGCGCCCAAAGGGGATAATCCCCTTTGGAAACCTTATTTGTTTTTATGTGTAAGTGAATTTTATAACCGTATGTTATTAATAAATTTTATTAATTTGCCTACAAAGCAGATTGACGTACGTGACCAATGTTTCTTCTATTGACAAAACGTGTTAGAGAATTATCTTTTTCAAGATATGTTATACAAGCATTAAGGAGATTCAACTATGCGCATTGAAATCGAAAATCCATCGGCTACAGAATACAGGTTTTCACTTCTCATTCCGGCTGATTCTATTGACAAAACTATTGATGAAACCATTAAATCTTACGGGAAAAATCTCACACTTGACGGCTTTCGTAAAGGAAAAGTTCCCACTAAAGTCATTGAAGAGCGTTTTGCAAAGGAAATTATAAAAAATGCAACTACTCGTGTAATCGATGAAGAAACCCGTAAAGCGTTAAGCGAGAAAAAGCTTATACCAATCACAGATTTGTCCTATAAAATTGATGACCCTAAACAAGTTTCACGTGGGAATGATTTTGCCTTTGCTTTTGCTTTTGAGGCACTTGCTCCCGTTGAATTACCTGAAAACTTAGAAGAAATTTCAATCGACGTGGTTGAACCCATGGTTTTACCCGGTGAAATTCATTCAATCTTAGAAAAAATTCAAAGACAATTTGCAAGTCTAGAAGAAATTGATACAAGTGAAAATCCGCAAGAGGGAAATGTTGTGCGTGTCGATATTCATGCAAGCTATGAAAATGAAGATATTGCAGGGCTTTGCGGAAACAATATCCATATCCAATTAAAAGAAAACTCCTCATTGCCCGAAGTTGACGCTCTTTTGCGCACAATGAAGAAAGGCGAGGAAGCAACAACTTCTTTGCATATTGCAAAAACATATCCCGATCCAAAATTTCAAGATAAGACTGCTGAAATTGTTGTTCGCCTTCATGCTGTCAATAAAGAAGTGCTTCCCGAAATCAACGATGAACTTGCCACAAAAGCAGGTTTTGACAGTTATGAAAAAATGCAAAAACAATTGTTTTTTGATACAATGAATAATAAAATGCTTGCCAATAAAGCAGATGCACAAAATACTCTTTTGGAAAAGCTGCTCGATGCGCAAGAGTTTCCTGTACCGCAAAGTCTTATCAAGCGTTCCTACACAACCTTTATGGACGAACAACAGGACGATTTAAAGCAAAAAGGCTTGGACGATGAATCCATCCGCACAGCCTTGAAAGAAATGCGTGAAAAAGCTATTGAAGACGCTACAAAAAGAGCAAAGTCACAAGCTTTTCTCATGGCTTTGGCACAAAAAGAGGGTATTGTTGCCACTGATAAAAGTGTGGCAAACTTTATCAAACAAATGGCAAAAGAAAATAATCAAGATCCACAGCAATTATACGAACACATTTGGCGTTCAAATATGCTCACTGATTTGAAAAATCAAATTGTTGCCATGAACGCGCTTGAATTTCTTTATTCAAAAGTAAAGAAAATTACTGTTGATATTAATGGAAAACCGGTGGATCTTTCAAAGCACACTTTACCGACAAACAGCTCGTATGAAGATGAAGAATAAAGCACAACAGCCTGAAAATAAAAAAGAAATGCTTATCGCTTTTCCCGATGTGCACGATCCTTTTATAAACGTTGAATCTCAGCAGATGAGGCTTGGTCCTGTGAGCTCATTACTGAGTGTAAACACTTACGATTATGTTGTTTTATTTCTCTTTCCCGAATTATTTATAGATCATAAGAGTTTGCTTGAACATATAAAAAAAAGTGCGCCCAAAACGCATATTCAAGTTATTGATTGCTCTAGCTTTCTTGGCGGCGATCCTATGGATATGATTGTATATTTGCGTGGAAAGCTTGAAGAAATCTCTCCGAATTATCGAGAGCACAATGTAAGCGTGTGTCTTGGTATGACCTATATTAATCTACACGCGGCTGTGCTTAATTTATGCTTACACGGTGAACTTCCGTGTAAGCTTATAACTGTTCGTCCTGTATACGCGCTATCATCTCCCATCGCTCAATTTGAGGAAATTAATTTCTATAAACCGAAAAACGCTCTTGAAGAAGAAAATCGTTTTCAAGAAAAGCATATTAAAGTTGCGATGGATATGGGCATTGTTGGCCATGAAAGCATGAAGAACACACTTGATGTGTGCGCTTTTTTAGCTCCTACACCCTACCCTATTCTCATTTTAGGCGAAACAGGTGTGGGAAAAGGGCTTTTTGCAAAATATGTTCATGCCTTATCTGAAAGAAATAAAGAAACCTTTATTGAAGTAAACTGCGCGGCAATTCCTGAAAACTTGGTAGAAAGCGTGCTTTTTGGGCATAAAAAAGGTTCTTTCACCGGTGCTGTTGCAAATCAATCCGGTAAATTTGTGCAAGCAAACGGCGGAACATTATTCTTGGACGAAATCGGCGATATGCCCATGCCCACGCAAGCCAAAATTTTAAAAGTTCTGGAAGATGGGCTTGTCGATGTGATCGGCTCGGAAAAACCTGTGAAGGTTGATGTAAAAATAATCGCTGCTACAAATTGCGATTTACAAGAAAGAATAAAAGAGGGAAAATTCCGTTCCGATTTGTATTTTCGCTTAAATGTAGGTGAAATTACCATTCCTCCACTAAATGAAAGAAGAGGGGATATACGTGCGCTTGCCGAGCAGATTCTTGTGCGTTTCAACAAGTCCGTTCCCTTTTCAAAAATGCTTACCAATACTGCCTTTGAAGCTTTAGAACAACACGAATGGAAAGGAAATGTGCGTGAACTTGAAATGGTGCTCAAAAGGGCATTGACTGTAAATCATAACCTTATACTAACGCCCAGTGATATTTTTCCGCAAGAACCATTTGTTGAGGCAAGTGTGTATAGACCTCATTGGGAGCCGGGTGTGCCTATTGATGAATATTTACGCGCAATTAAAGAAAGTGCTTTTGAACATGCGCTTGAAATATCTCATGGCAATCAAAGTGCCGCCGCAAGACTTTTGGGGGTTTCTCACCAAGCTATCAACCAATTCCTTAAAAAGAAGCACGAAAAGACATAATCCGCAATCTGCAACTTTAATTGCACTTCACTTAAAATAGCCCTATACAAGGGCATTTTTTTATGCTTTTAATATGACTCTCTATTAAATTGAAAGAGAAACAATAGTAATGCAATTAAAATTGCAGTTAATTGTGTTAATTTCCACAAACTATTACTTACTGTATTAATAAGATTTTTTATTAGATATTTCTTTGTGTCTATATAAATATACTATATTTTGAAACTGATTTGCAGTATTTCTATGCATAACTGCAATTTAAATTGCAGAAAATAATGAGAGAAAGATTCTTCTAAATTAAACAATGTATAAATTCAGCAAATTAGAAAAAAAATAGATTTTCGGCACACTAATTGCAAAAGACATTTCAAGATAAGTCACACTAAATGTGATAATTATAACTTGGAGGATTTTTATGAGTATTCGTAACGCAATTGTTGTTATGTTTGACAGTTGGCAATTCAACTACACCGGTTGTTATGGAAACGACTGGATTAAAACACCAAATATCGATCGCTTCGCTACTGAAGGCGTTCTTTTTGAAAACGCTTATGGCAATAATATGCCCACACTTCCCGTTCGCCGTTCACTTATGACAGGTAAAGTTACCTTAGGTGAAGCCGGTTGGGGACCATTACGTCCAGAAGATACCACAATTGCTGATCTTTTGTGGGGTTCAGGTATCGACACTGCTATTTCTTACAACTCAATTCCAATGTTTGTTGTAAAAGCTAACTACGCACGTAGCTTTGCAAAAGCAACTTTCAACCGTGGTTTTGATAACATGCACTTCCAACATGACGAACTTTACGATCACTATTCAGAAGATGATTTCTTGAATGATGACGGTTTCTTAGATCGTCTTCGTGCTTTGCCTGACGGTGCAGCACTTGAAAACATGATGCGTACAGAATTGAACACCTATCTTCGTGATAAACAATACTGGACACATGAAGAAGATCATACAGTTGCAGTAAACCTTGGCGAAGCTATGAAGATGCTTAAAGAAAGAGATCAAAGCCGTGGTTTCTTCCTTTGGATTGATAGCTGGGATCCACACGAACCTTGGGATCCACCATCAGTTTGGGATAAAGATATGCCTTGCCCATACGACCCGGATTATAAGGGCGTAGACATGATGCACCCACCTATGAGCCCGGTTAAAGACTTGCTCACAGAAGAACAAATGCACCATATCCGTATGCTTTTTGCTGAAAAAATTACTCTTTGTGATAAATACTTCGGTGAATTGGTTCGTTGCGTTCGTAAACTCGGTATGTGGGATAACACTCTTATGTGGCTTACATCTGACCATGGCGAACCAATGGGTAACGGCGAACACGGACACGGTTTAATGTGTAAATGTCGTCCTTGGCCTTATGAAGAATTGGTACACATTCCTCTTATCATCAAAGCTCCTGGAATTAAACCAAATCAAAGAATCAAAGCCTTTGTTCAAGATGCCGACTGTGCACCAACCGTTCTTGACTGGTTGAACCAACCAATTCCTGCAAATATGACAGGTAAGAGCTTGTTGCCACTTATGAGAGGCGAAGTTGATAAAGTGCGTGACTTTGCTGTTGCGGGCTACTATGGCTTCTCATGGTCAATCATCACCGAAGAATGGAGCTTCATCCACTGGATCAACAAATTGGAAGATTCAAAGGGTGTTGATGCTTTAAGTGAAGTATATACAGGCTTTGGCGAAGCAATCAGCGGAAACGAAAAGAAAGAAACTGCAGAAATTTCTGATACAGAAGCTGAATACGCTGCACAAAGAAGCCTTGACGATGCAAGTCAATGGACATGTACACCTGCTTCAAAATCAGATGTGCCCGATGGCGACGAATTGTATGACAGAAAGAACGATCCTTTCCAACTCAATAATATTATAGATAAACATCCTGAAGTTGCAAAACAATTATTCGATCAATTGAGAGAATATATCACTGAATTGACACTTTTAGGTTAAAAATTAAAAGCCTTGCCACAGCAGTTAGCTTATTCGCTGTGGCAAGGCATTACCGCATGCATCAAAAAAGAAAAATTCTTTTCCGACGACAAACCAAGGCGAGTCTCAAACGCATTGAATTTGCAACGATAATTTATATATTATAATTCATACTATTATTTTGCAAGTAAATTTTTTTTGAACACTTTGTACAAAAAAGAACAAGTCAAGTCTGGGAAGAACTTTTTACAACTCTGAATGCATGCTTCACACAATATTATTTCTTTAAGGAGTTCTCTATGACTCAATTTACGCTTCCACCGAATGTTCCCGTTCCTTTTGACGGCGTGATGACTTTTGCATGGATTGGCATTTTTCTTGTTATCGGCATGATTCTTCGTTCTACTTTTCCGGTTTTCAGACGCTATCTTATTCCTGCATGTATCATCGGCGGGGTACTCGGTTTTGCCTGTAAGGCATTCGGTCTTTTGGACGCAACGGGTTTTGCCGGCAATAATGGGCTATATGCACTTATTGTTTATCATTTATTCAACCTCACTTGGGTTTTCTTGGGATTGAAAATTGCACCGAAAAGAGAAGGTGCAGCAACAAGTACCGCAAAATACGGTATATTCTATGCAATCATTTTACCATACTTTATCGCTTTAGCAATTCTTGGTGCTATAGGCGGCACAATGCTGGCAAATAGTATGGGCTTGAGTGAAGCTCCTAATTCAATAGGTGCTTTAACCGCATACGGCTTCAACCAAGGACCGGGACAAGCGCTTACAATTGCAAGAATTTGGGAAGGCGCAACACAGTTTGTAGGCCTCTCCGACTTCGCTTTAGCAGGATCATCAATGGGCTTTGCCGTTGCGGTATTGCTTGGTATTCCTTTAATGAACATTATTGCACGAAAAAAGAAAATTGATGTTCTGGTAGACCCTTCCCCAGAAGAATCTTGTGGTTATTATGACGAATGTAGCGATATGCAAGAAGCCGGTAAAGTTACTACCGCACCAAGTAATATCGATGTGTTCGCTTGGCACATAGCTCTTGGTTTGGGTGTATACGCTTTTGCATTAATGATTTCAGTATTCATCTTTATTGTTTTACCTCCTGCATTAAAACCCTTTGTATGGGCAAGATTCTTTATTATTTGTAATATTTGTGGTATGTTGGTTCGTAATTTGATTGTGAAAATGAAGAAAGAGCAATTGTTGTGTAACGGTGTAAACGCCAGAATTTCAAATACTTTAGTTGACTTCTTAGTGTGTGCAACCTTTATCAGTATTCAAGTGGGTAATGTTGTACAATATGTATGGCCATACTTCTTCTCAGTTATTGCTGTGAGCGCTATTGTTGCTATTGCATGTTGGGTTTATTGTCGCAGACTTAAAGACGAAGCTGCACAAAACTTTGCCTTTATGTTTGGTACAGCGACAGGAACTGTGAGCACAGGCTTTATCTTACTTCGTATGATTGATCCAAACAATGAATCCAGTGCACCTATCAATATGTCAATCGGTGCGGCACTTTCGACACCGCTTACTGTTCTT
>CAYJPB010000084.1:6581-7559 GCA_964371955.1 uncultured Desulfovibrionaceae bacterium
CATATGGAACTTGTGTATAACATGTCTATTTGGTCATTGCTTGGCGCTATGGCATTGTATAGTGTTGTGAGTGCTGTTGCCATAATGTTCCTCAGAATGCCTAAAACAAAAACAGCGTGGGAACCAGAAAATTAAATTGACTTTAGATTTTACTCTTTATACAAGTGTGTACAAGTTGTTTTTAAAGGCGGCTTGTACACACATATTAATTTAAATAAGAAGAGATTATAATGCAAAATACAATAATACTCTGGGACGATAATCCGTCTAGAATCTGCGAAATAGAAAACTCTATCAAACATGTGCTCTCTCAACTTTGCATTGAAGCACGTATACAAATCAATTGTGAAATGCCCTTGTTGTCGCGCAATAAACTCATCGGAAAAACACCTGCCATACAAATAACCGATGATTACATATGGTCGTGTTCGCCTGATAAAGTAATTCCTAAAGAACAAATCTTTATGCTTTTTAAACACTTGAAAGAAATAAAAATACTTAAATAATCCCTATTGAACATTTTCTCAGTTATAATCGTCTGCTTTATTCTCATACATGAAGCAGACTTTTTTGATTGTGTATAGCCAAATTTTTGTAAGGCATGCAAAAGGCATAACCTATAAAGATTATGCCTTTTATAATTTCATACATTTGATATGCGTATCAGTTATTTTTTATCAGGTTCCCAAGCGGTTGCTGTTTGTGGAACTTTAAAAATCACCCCAAAGATGAAATAGGCTATACCTATTGCAGCAGAAACACCGATTGCCATCCACGCATTCATTCCATACAATGGTTCCATATGCATGAGCATTGGCATCAATATAGCGTTTGGAATTGAAATAGCGCTTACTATACCCATTCTTAATGGTACCGGAGATTTACTATCTGGGTCAACAAGGCGTAAAAGTACAAATGCTGTACTTACTGTGCCAGTAAGGTTACCGAAACAATATGCAAACATTTCAGGGCCATATT
>CAYJPB010000084.1:7569-9363 GCA_964371955.1 uncultured Desulfovibrionaceae bacterium
GTAATAGTTGTGGTAACAGTTGCAGCTAAGTAAGGAATCAAGTACATAGCAACATTACCTATCTGAATACTAATAAATGTTCCGCATACCAAGAAATCAACTAATGTACCTGAAATTCTATTCGTAACACCTACACAAAGTAAGTGACCTTTGCCGAGTTTTGTTAATATTGTACGTACTGCGATACCGACAACTGCGCCGAAAAGGAAGAAGGTTGTCCAAACAAAAATCTTGAGCGATGGGGGAAGAATAATGAATAAGAACAAGCAGATAATAAATGAAATTGCATAAGTAACAAGACCAAGCGCGATATGCCAAGCAAGTACGTCAATACTTGTGGCTGATGTTGTTTGCCTTCCTGCTTCGGCTGTGTCTGCACATTCTCCGTAAAATCCACATTCTTCATCGTCAGAAGGGCAGGTTACTACGTCAATTTTCTTTTTGCGTGCAATAACGTTTACTAAGAATACACCAACAATAATGGCTACAGCAAAACCAATTGCACCTGAAGCTAAACCATAGTCAGGCATACCGGCAAATACTGTCGCTGATTGCCAGATGTTACCGATTGTAAAGGCTTGCCCCGGGCCTGTAAGGAGTCCGTAAGCGGTAAGTGAACCCAAAGTTGCAGGGCCTTCATTTAATCCTACTGCACCAAGAAGGGTTGTTGTTGTCATAGCTACGGCAAAACCTAAAAAGCTGATTGAAGCGAAAAGACCAAAATAACCTAATATAGCTCTACCTTCAGAAGTTTCTGACTTTTGCTTTGAAGGCATTTTTAAGCCGATATAAATCCAAGTTAAGTTAAATACATGGTATACAAGGTTTTGTGTTATTCCGAAATTTAATTTGAAACCCGTTGCATCAATCAACCCGGTTCCTTGACAAATTAAGCCAATCGTACCACCAATAATACATGAAGGAATTAAATATTTACGAAACAGCGGAAAAACAGCTCTTAATAGCATCCCTACAAGGAGAAAGAAGCTTATCCAAATAAAAACAAAGACACCATCAAAAGCAACAGGAGCCATAGGAGGCATGGTAAAATCAGTCATAAAGTAAATCCTTTTAAATAGTTAATTTGGTTAACAGCATCTGACATATTGCATAGTACACAAATATGTTGAAGAAAAATTTGTTTACTTCAACATATTTGTGGTTAATACCTAAGCCATTACATTCAATTCTGTCATGAATTCACGCAAAGTATCGAACATTTTCTTTGCAATTTCCGGCTCTTTATCAATAATATTGTTGAGCTGGAAGGGATCGTTTTTACGATCGTATAATTCGTCTTTTTCAGGCACTTCAACTTTTGCGCCGGGAGTACATGTCCATTGATCTTCACCGTCAAGGGTTGCGGCTTCTTGATGGCGTTCGCATGCCGTTTTGTCACTGCCGGCCATATTGTTCGTCATTTCAGAAAGAGTTGAACCGCCTACCGCTACAAGGTGAGCAGAATTTTCTTCTATTGAAGCGCCATAGAAATCTGTCGCCATAGAATTATCTTCAACCTTATTTACCCAGTGAATATAGGAGTAATCGTGATTGATGATTGACCATGAATATTTGTGGTAGCCTGCAATAGCAAAGTCACGTACTTTTTCCACTTCACCACGACACATAGGCAATAAGCTTTTTCCTTGCATGTCAGGGTGAACGCCTATTCCAAGCCAGTCACACACGGTTGGCGCAACATCGCATGATTGTACAAAGCCTTTAAGGCGTTGACCGGCGGCGATTCCGGGAGCACGAAGAAGTAATGGAGTGTGCACTAATTCTTCATAAGGC
>CAYJPB010000085.1:0-905 GCA_964371955.1 uncultured Desulfovibrionaceae bacterium
ACCCGGCATTCTTAATCTATTGATAACACGAGTGGTGAGTCGTGATTGCGTGATAAGAAGCGTGCCTTTTGAAAGTGTCATTTCCATTTTACAGCCGGCAAGCTCGGCAACTTTACTTGCCCATGCGCCTGTGGCATTGATGAATTGATCGGCAATAATTTCTTTGATTTCGCCTGTTTGCGTATTAAGAACTTTTGCTGCGATGATGTGGCGACTGTCACGAATAAAGCCCATCACTTTATGGAAGCGAAAATATTGCGCATTTGAGCTTTTATATTCCAACGCACTTGCGATATTTTCCAAGGTGAGCATAAATGGGTCTACATGCGCATCGGGCACCTTGTACGCGGCTATGATGTTTTTTGCAAGTGCAGGTTCATTTTCCTTTGCTTCTTTCGGATCAACTTTTTCAGTTTTGATACCGGATTTTTCACAGGCAAGAGGGAAATCGGCAATGTATTTTTCATCGTCACCCTCAACTGCCACAAAATACCCATCGCAAGGGTCGATACAATTTGGAAAGGTTTGCTTTAAAATTTCGTTTTCCAATGCACATTCTTCGGCAGAATCACGATCTTTAACGGCATAGCGTGCGCCTGAGTGCAATAAGCCGTGGTTACCGCCCGTTGCGCCTGCCGCCGCATCTTTTTGGTCGATGAGAATTGCCGAAACGCCACGTAATGTTAAATCACGTAAAATTCCTGCGCCTGTCGCCCCTGCACCAATAATTAAAACTTGTGTTTCCATACTACCCCATATGTTCAAGTAAGTCTGTATGTTTAGATATACATTAATTCTTATCACTTTGCAAGCGAATGAGCTTTATAACTTTTTTCAGTATTTCGGTGAGTTAAGTAAAATTATAAGCTTATGAAAAAAACTTGACAATATCAATTTTTCTTTAT
>CAYJPB010000085.1:915-9353 GCA_964371955.1 uncultured Desulfovibrionaceae bacterium
AGATATATGTTTGCATTAAAAGCATTAAAAGCGCTGGCAGACGAAACCCGCCTACGTCTTATATCAGTACTGTTCCGCTATGAACTTTCGGTGAACGAAATTGTTTCGCTGATGGACATGGGGCAATCACGCATTTCACGTCATTTAAAAATTTTGGTTGATGCAGGACTGCTTGAATCTCGCCGTGACGGGCTTTGGGTGTATTATTCTGCTGTACCCTCGGGAGAGGGGCGCAATTTTCTTGATTCAATCCTCCCTTATGCGCTTGATATGCCGACCAGCAGGGCAGATTTAGATATGGCAGTGCACATTCTTGAAGAAAGAGCGCGCAAAACTCGCCAATTTTTTAATGCAATTGCTGAAGATTGGGATGCACTTAACCGCGAAGTTTTGGGCGATTTCGATCTTCCGAAGTCTGTACATGGAAAACTACCAATAAATTGTAATATTGCCGTTGACTTAGGTTGCGGAACAGGCGGAGTGCTTGAAGAATTACGCCACGGAGCAAAAGAAGTTATTGGGGTTGACGGTTCACCCCGCATGCTTGAACTTGCCCGTCGTCGTTTTGCCGATACGGGGGGGCAGGGGGTTGTGTCATTAAGAATAGGCGAGCTCGATCATCTTCCTTTACGTGATGCTGAGGTAGATTTTGCTTGCATTAATCTTGTATTGCATCATATTTCCGAACCGCCGATTGTTATTGCTGAAATTCGCCGTATTTTACAAAAAGACGGAATTTTGCTCATCACCGATTTTGCGAAGCATGAAAATGAAACGCTCAGAACTGAATACGGTGACAGATGGCTTGGCTTTGATACAGAAAATCTTATCGACATGGTTACAAGCGAAGGCTTTGCTTTTGTGGAAACAGAAATTATTCCCGTGAAGCAAAAACTTTCGATTTTTCAATTAATATTAAAAAAACTATAGGAAAAAAACATGATTAAACAAATCGACCTTTCTCTCCCTTATGCAGTGGCAGATATTGAACAAGCTGATTTCGGACGTAAAGAAATGCAACTTTCCGAGCGTGAAATGCCCGGACTTATGTCGCTTATCGAGAAATACAGCTCAACAAAGCCCCTCAAAGGATTGAAGATTATGGGTTCGTTGCACATGACAATTCAAACTGCAATGCTTATCAAAACCTTGCATGCCCTCGGTGCTGATTTGCGCTGGGCTTCTTGTAACATCTTCTCAACTCAAGACCATGCCGCTGCAGCAATTGCAGCCGATAAACTTGCCGCTGTTTTTGCATGGAAAGGTGAAACCTTGGAAGATTACTGGTGGTGTACGGAAATGGCGCTCACATGGCCCGATGGTTCAGGCCCCGATCTTATTGTAGATGATGGCGGAGACGCAACACTTTTCGTTCATAAAGGTATTGAAGCTGAGAAAAATCCTGCAATGCTTGACGAAAAATACGATAATAAAGAATTTCAAATCATTATTGATAGAATTAAGCAAGCGTATGCAAACAACAAAACACATTTCACCAATCTTGCAAAAAATATCAAAGGTGTTTCAGAAGAAACAACCACAGGCGTTCATCGTCTTTACCAAATGGAAAAAGACAATGTTCTCCTCTTCCCTGCTATCAATGTGAACGACAGCGTAACAAAATCAAAGTTTGATAACCTCTACGGTTGCCGTGAATCTTTGGCAGACGGAATCAAGCGTGCAACTGACGTTATGGTTGCCGGTAAAGTTGTTTTGGTGTGTGGTTACGGTGATGTGGGCAAGGGTTGTGCACAATCTATGCGTGGCTTCGGCGCACGTGTGCTTGTGACTGAAATCGATCCTATTTGCGCATTACAAGCCGCAATGGAAGGATACGAAGTAACAACCACAGAAAAAGCTCTTGCAGAAGCCGATGTTGTTGTTACCGCCACAGGTAACTATCATGTTATTACACCTAAGCACATGGAAGCGATGAAAGACGAAGCGATTATCTGTAATATCGGTCACTTCGATAATGAAATTGATATGGATTGGCTTGAAAACCGTTCAGGCGCGCAAAAAATTGAAATCAAGCCACAGGTCGATAAATGGGTTATGCCAAGCGGAAAATCAATTGTAGTGCTTGCTGAAGGCAGATTGGTAAACCTTGGCTGTGCGACGGGTCACCCCTCATTTGTTATGTCAAACTCATTTACAAATCAGGTACTTGCGCAAATTGAGCTTGCTACAAATTCTGCGCTCGAAAATAAAGTATACACACTTCCCAAAAAGCTTGATGAAGAAGTTGCTCGTTTACACCTTGAAAGATTGGGCGTAAACCTTACCCAACTCACAAAAGAACAGGCTGATTATATAGGTGTAGATATCAACGGGCCGTATAAGCCATCGCATTACAGATATTAATAGACAATTTTCATTGAAAAACTTCTTTCAATGAGTGTATTTTGAGAGGGGAAACCACGTTTTGATTTAAAACAAGGTTTCCCTTTTTTGTTGTGTAAAAAGCAAAAAAAAATAGTATTCGTGTTAAGCTTTACAATCTTTAAAAAAATGACTATATTCTTTGTTGCTGTTTAAATTTGAAATAAAATAAATAATTAATCTTATGTCTTTTTGTAAGGCATGTAAAAATAGTTTGCTATTAAAGCATCTTACGAGAGTATAACACACTCTTTTGGAGGTTGTATGAGAATTTTTACGAGGGCAATTTCATCTTTCTTTGTTCTTTCCATTGCAATGACAGGTGTTTTTCTGCCATTGTCTGCAAATAGCGCTGAGGAAGAACTAATTGAAAAGTTTGAAAATGTTCTTGAAGTCGTTGAAAGAAATTACATAGAAAACGTTCAATACAGCGAACTTGTTGATATGGCCATTGTAGGTATGACTGCTGATTTAGAAGAAGACAGCGCTTTTATTGCTTCAGCTTTATTTTCAAACGAAGGTGCAGCGCTGGGTACTGACTATCGCGCTTTGCAAAGATTCAGTCAAGTGCTGGATATGGTGGATCAATACTACTTTGAAGAAACCACTCAGAGTGAATTGATTGACGGAGCTATTAAAGGCATGCTTGAATCATTAGATCCTCATTCAACATATATGACTGCCGAAGAGTTTGAAACAATGCAAGAAAGCACATCCGGTGAGTTTTTTGGCATTGGAGCAGAACTTTCTATTGAGAACGGGCAACCGATTGTTATTGCGCCTATTGAGGGAACTCCGGCTTTTCGTGCAGGAATTCAAGCAGGCGATGTGATAATTTCTGTAGACGGTGAACCAACATTGGATAGACAACTTACAGATGTTGTTGCTGAAATACGCGGGCCGAAAGGCACAGAAGTTACACTTGTTGTGCTTCCTGCCGGTGAAATGCAAACTCGTGTTGTAACGTTGGTGCGTGATATTATTCCATATATCAGCGTGCGTTCCGAAGAGCTTGAACCCGGCTATTTATGGCTAAGACTTGCACTTTTCAATGAAAGAACAACAAGCGAACTTGAAGAGGAGCTTGAAAGCTATCAGGCAGAGAATGAACTTAAAGGTATTATTCTTGATATGCGTAATAATCCCGGTGGAATATTGAATGAAGCTGTTTCTGTTTCTGATTTATTTCTTGAATCCGGTACAATTGTCTCCATTAGGGGTAGAGAAAACTCCCTCGCTCGTCGTTATTCGGCAAGTGATGATTTAGACGATATACTTGATGTGCCCATGATTGTTCTTATAAACCCCGGTTCCGCTTCCGCTTCCGAAATTGTTGCAGGTGCGTTGAGAGATAACGATCGTGCTTTGCTTATGGGTGAAACTTCTTTTGGTAAAGGTTCAGTGCAAAATCTCATTCCTTTTTCTGACGGATCGGGAATAAAAATTACTATAGCTCTTTACTATACACCGAGCGGAGAATCAATTCAAGCCTACGGTATTATTCCGCATATGGAAGTGCCTTTGCTTATTGAGGGTGAAACAATCGACAGTGAATTGATCGTGCGTGAAGCTGACTTGGAAGAGCACCTTGACAGCACTGACGAAGCTCTTCATATAGCAGAGCAAATTCCTGTGCCTGAAATATTGCCTCTCAGCGAAAACTTATCTGAAGAAAATCGTGAGATATTAGAACAGGATAACCAATTACGCATGGCTTTACAAGTAATTCAAGATATGCCTGAATTTTAGGCAAAAACGAAAGGGAGGAAAGCTCCCTTTCAGTGTTTTATGGATTTTTTTCTTTGATAAAAATAGGTACATTAAAAAATAATACTTTAATCAATCCTTACTTTGGGTGGTCTCTGTTTGCGTGCGCTTTTCTTGTTGCATTATTTTTTGTTTCAAGAAGCAATGAAGAAGAAAATATTACATTATCCGACAGCACTGAATCAAACATAGAAATGACAGAAGAAAGTATCGCGCATGTTGAAACAGAAAGTACAATCGAAGAAAACACATTAACGGAAATGAATGAAGAAGTTTTTGTGTCTTCCTCGAATAGCGTACACGCACAATTCAATGAAACGCAAGAAAGTTTGCTTGAAAATCCTGTTGATAACTCGCAGAATGCTCAAGACGAAGAAAGCTTAGAAGAAATTATACACAATACAATTTATGATTCAACAGTCATAAGAGACAATATAATTTTCAGAGATAATTTAAGGGAAGAAGAAAATATTCCCGAAGAAAATTATGTCTACAATGATTTGTATGATTTCAGAGATGTTATTGCAAATTATTCACTGCCTTATGACGAAAGCGCTTCCGCATCGCTTTTTGATAAAGTAAAACAGGTGGATAATGCTTTATTGCAAGCTATGCGAAGACTCGATATTCCTCTCTCGAATTTTAGAATAGAAAGCACTTCAATAAAAATAGTGAATGAAACATACTATCTTTATCAGAAGATTTACCTCTATCTTACCGAAGAAATAAGCATTGAGCAATGGCGCACAACTCTTAGCGAGCAGATTGTTCTTTGGGCACACAATACCAGAGTGGAATATACAGAAAGTAATGAGAAGCTTTCTATATATATTGATAATCAACTCACGCATGAAATATATTTAAATAAAACAGTTGAATCGGCTCAGCTCAGTATTGTTATAGACGATTTGGGCGAAAACCCACACCATCTCACACGCTTGATGGCATTGGACTTTCCGGTTACTCTTTCAATTTTGCCTCATACACCTCATGCTGAATATATCGCAACAGTCGGGCATTTTTCACGAAGAGAGGTGTTTTTGCACCAACCTATGGAAGCGCAACATTCAGCTTATTCTGTTCCCGAGGGCTTGTATGTGAATGATTCGCAAGATACAATAAAAGAAAAACTTGAAGAAAATCTTGCGCGTGTGCCCTTTGCAAGCGGTATTAATAACCACACCGGTTCTGCATTTACAGCAGATTCTTTCGCGGTCAGTCGTTTTCTTTCCGCGCTGAAAGAGGTAAATCAAAATATTAATATTTTAGACAGTGTAACAATTAATGGTTCACATCTTGCGCGTCTTGCAGAAAACGCTTCATTTCAAAGCGATTCACGGAATGTTTTTCTGGATAATGTCAGAGATGTAGAAGAAATTACACATCAACTAGATTATGCGCTCAATCTTGCACTGGAAAGGAATACGCATATAATCGCGATTGGACATCCCTATTCAGAGACACTACAAGCGTTGCAAGATTGGCACACATATAGAGATAAGAACGTGGAGATTGTCCACGTTTTTTAGTGGAATAGGTAACAAACGTTACACTTTCATGTCTATTACAGTGCCAAGCATTTCATCTTGCGTGCGTATTGAGGCAGTATTTGCCTCAAGAGAGCGATTGTAAAGAATCATATTGACTGCTTCTTCGGCATAATCTGTGGCAATTGCCTCTTCTTCAGCAAGGTTTGCGGACTGCTTTTCTTCAATATGTGCGTTAACAGCATATTTATTGTCAACAAAAGTTGTGTCCAATGCATTGTAATCATTGGTGTTTACATTTGCAACATTGTGAGCGGTAGCTTGCATTCCTTCTGAAAATGCATGTATTGCAGATAATGGTTGGGATGCATTTATCATGGTCTATCCTCTTATTAGAAGATAATAAACACTCA
Source organism: uncultured Desulfovibrionaceae bacterium (assembly GCA_964371955.1). Lineage (GTDB taxonomy): Bacteria > Desulfobacterota > Desulfovibrionia > Desulfovibrionales > Desulfovibrionaceae > CAYJAZ01. Next base: position 6,965 of record CAYJPB010000085.1, read on the forward strand.
TAACTGAAAGGTCAAGAAAAATATTTTTGCACATGAATGAAAACATTATTTATATCAATGTATTATAAATTTTAAAATTTAAAAAAAGTTGTTGAAAAATTTGTATAAGTCTGCTAGTGTCTTTCTTGTAGTTCCACGAGGAAAATACAAAACATTAAAAATGGGAGACAGTATGAAAAACTTACGCATTATCGCACTCATGGCATTTGTGTTTGTTACAATGGCAGCGCCTGTATCAGCACAAAATATGACCAGAAAGATCGACGGATTTGATTTCTTCGTCGATGATTCTTCTTCAATGCAAGAATCTTATGACGGCTACGGCGGCTCTAAAAGAGAAGTTGCAGCTGAAGTTCTTGGATTAGTAAACGCAGAAATTCCTGATTTGGGTTATGAAGCTTCTATGCATTCATTCTCAGATGTTATGACTTTCGTGCCTTACGGTCCTTGGAATCAATCAGGCATGGCTGAACAAATCATGGAATACGGCGACAGATTCACTGTTATGCAACGTACAGGTCTTGGTGACGGTCTTTTAGAAACCGCTCCTGCTATTCATAGCATGGCTCGTCCTACAGGTCTTATCATCGTATCTGATGGTGAAAACAACATCGGTATCAACCCTGTTACCGAATTGCGTATGCTTTACGAAGCAAACCCTGATTTGTGTGCACACGTTATTTCTGTTGCTACATCAGAAACAGGTCAAGCTCTTTTAGACGAACTTGCAGGTATGAAACCTTGTTCAGTAAGCGTAACTGCTAACGAACTTTTGGCTTCACACGAAAACCTCGAACAATTTGTTAAAGACGTATTCTACAACGAAATGGACGAAGTTCTTGTTCTTCGTGGCGTAAACTTTGCATTCGATTCATCAACACTCGATGCTGAAGCTAAAGCTATCTTGGATCAAGCTGCATTGCTTCTTATCGCTGAAAACAAACCAGTTGTACTTCAAGGCTGGACTGACTACATCGGTTCAGAACAATACAACCGTGGTCTTTCAATGCGCCGCGCTGAAGCTGTAAAACAATACCTTGTATCTAGAGGTGTTCCAGCAGCATTAATGACAACAGAAGGTATGGGTATCTCTCACAAGTTTGATAACTCAACTGCTGAAGGTCGTTATCTCAACCGTCGTACAGAAATTCTTTTCTAAGAATTTGATGTATAGGTGATTATTTGGAAAAGAGAAAACTCTCGAAAGGGGGTTTTCCTTTTCCTATTTTTGTATCTAAGGATTAATTAATAAAGAGGAAATTTATGTCTAATAAAATTTTAGTTAGTTCAGCAATGTCTGTGTTGCTACTAAGCGGTGCAGCATGCGCAAGTGCCGACACAAGTGCTGACAGCATGCCACAAGTAAACGCTGAAATGGAGTTGCTGGAATCAACTGCGGATCCAATGCTTGCTCTTCATGACAGTGATTTGCTTGCTCAAAATACTGCTGTAAGTTCAGATGCATCACGCGTTGAGCAAGTAGAGGCTGAATTAGAATCAATTCTTGTTATGCATATGGCAAGAATAAACGAAAATATAGTTCCCAGCAAAAGTGAACCTTTGATTACTGTTGCTGAAGAGGGAATGGTGATTATCAGCTATCATGAAGTAGACGAACATGATATCGACTTTGAAATAATCCCTACAGAAAGCCCGGATGCTGAATTTATAGCAAAGGTTTCGTATAAAGAATATTTTTATGAAGCAACTGTTGAAGCAGGAACTGAAGCTACTGATGATGATTTTTCTGTAGCTGATGCTCGCTTGCTTACAGAAATTATTCGCTATGACGGCGGATGGGTGTTAGAATAGGCATATTTTTTAAAAGTAAAACCGCCCTTTCGGGCGGTATTATTCTAACATTCTCCAAGCTTTCCGAGTAAAGGCATCATGTTATCCGATGAGTGAAGCAGCTAATTGAGGCATTGAGTTTGCTTGTGATAGCATTGAAACTGCTGATTGTGTAAGAATTTGGTTTCTTACAAATTCTGTCATTTCTGTTGCTACGTCTACGTCACGGATACGTGATTCGGCAGCTTGTAAGTTTTCTGCTTGAATTTCAAGGTTAGAGATTGTGTTTTCCAAACGGTTTTGGAGTGAGCCAAGGTGAGCACGAATATTATCTTTAGAAACAATAGCAGCATCAATAGCTTCAAGTGCTTGTTGTGCGTTTTGTTGTGTAGAAACATTATGCCCTGCATCTAATGCTGAGTTGTTACCTATTCCGAGTGAAGACGCTGTTATTCTATCGATGTCGATATAGTAATAGTCTTCTGCACTTTCGTTTGTAGGTCCAAAGTGGATCTTCATAGGTCCTGTCGGAGTTTCTGTAGAGCCATCATGTCCCAGTGGATTTCCTGCAGCATCAAATTGTTTTACGCCATCGGTT
>CAYJPB010000086.1:0-628 GCA_964371955.1 uncultured Desulfovibrionaceae bacterium
AAAATATCGGTGGTGAAATCCAAGTAAGCGATATTGAATACGCTAAATTCTTGCATAATCGTGGGTATCTTGTCGATCCAGATCCAACTTTGCCCGAAACCGAAGCAGCTTTTAAAGCCGGCGCAGTACACCACTTTGCACGCCATTCACGCCTTGGCTACACAGGTTATACATCAGCTGAAGAAGTTGAAAAAGACTTTGCGGCACAAGTACAATACTTGCGCGGACTTGGCTTCAAACGCATTTCCTTGAAAACAGGCTCTTACGGTATGGAACCACTCGCTCTTGCTATCAAGCTTGCAAGCGAACATAACTTAGACCTCCTCACAATCGACGGTTCAGGCGGCGGCACAGGTATGTCTCCTTGGGATATGATGGAAACTTGGGGTGTTCCTTCAATTTTACTTCATGCAAAAGTTGCTGAATACTGCAAATTGCTTGAATCACAAGGCAAAAAAGTTGTTGATATCTCTCTTGGCGGCGGTTTGGCTAAATCAAGCCAAATCTTCAAAGCTCTTTCAATGGGCGCGCCTTATGCAAAACTTATTTGTATGGGACGTTCAATGATGATTCCGGGCTTCCTCGGCGCAAACATTGAAGGCGTTCTTCACCCTGAACGTCGTGCAGA
>CAYJPB010000086.1:638-9190 GCA_964371955.1 uncultured Desulfovibrionaceae bacterium
GCAGACTTGAACGGTAACTGGGATAAATTGCCCAAAACTGTTTCTGATATCGGTGAAACAGCTGAAAGCATTTTTGCAGGCTACCACGGAATTGCCGCAAAACTCGGTAAAGACGAAATGAAAAACATTCCTTACGGCGCTATCGCAATGTGGACAAACCTTGATCGTTTAGGCTCCGGCTTGCAACAAATCATGGCGGGTGCACGCAAATTTGCTTTGAATGAAATCACTCGTGACGATATTGTTTCAGGCAACAGAGAAACCGAGCGTGAAACAAATATTCCATTTATCACAGATCAGCAAGATGCAATAGCACGCAAAATTATTATGGGATAAGACCATATCTTATTATAACTGACTGAATGATAAGCCCCCTGTACAAAGTGTATGTAGAGGGGGCTATTTTTTGAACTTTTGTGCTTAATGGAAGGATAATTTTTATCAAATGTTCTTCTATGGTGTGGTGTCCAATTATAATAAATATACAATGCCGATCTTTAGCACAAACAGTCCCACACGTTATAACCCAAATCGTGTAATTTAATAAATATTTCCCCACTTGCTCTCGCATCTGAAAGAGCTTCATGGTGTTTGAGTTCTATGTCAAAATATTGAGCAACAGTAGAAAGCGAGTGTGAGGGCAATTTTAAAAAGCGTCTGCTTGCCTTGAGCGAGCAATAGAAAGGCTGTGTCGGCAATGGTAATCGTCCTGCAATACAGCATTTTTGCAACACTCCTCTATCGAAAGAAGCGTTGTGCGCAATAAAAGCGTCGGCATCTTTTATAAAATCTTGTGCGCTTTTCCACACATCGGAAAAATTTTGTTCGTATTCAACATCTTCCCATGTTATTCCGTGGATATGTGTGAAAACAAATTTTGATGTGGGCGGTTTTATCAGTGAGTAAAAGCTATCCACAATGCGCATATCTTCAATACGCGCCATTCCGAGGGCGCAGGCAGATTCTTGCTTGTATTCTGCTGTTTCAAAATCGAGTGCTATAAGTGTTGCCATATTAATTGCAATTTCTCTTTTCGAAAGTGAGTGTTTGTATTACGCATTACGTTATCGATTTTATTAAAAAATGCGCAGGCCTATAACATTTATTTATAAGGTTTCCAAAGGAGATTATCTCCGTAGGGATAATCCCTTTGGGCACGCCGCAGGCGAATCATATCCTTGTTATCTTCATCTTAATTACTTGCTAAATGCAGTTCGTCTGCATATTCATCTATGCCAAGAGCAATCCCTTCGGCAAGAGTTTCAACAAAAGTATCGCTTCCCAAATTTCTGGCATCGAGTGCATTGCTGATATAACCAAGTTCAAGAACTATACCCGGCATTGATGATTCGGCAAGCACAGTAAAGAGCGAGCCCTTTGTTCCGCCGTTGGTTGCATTGAAACCTGTGCGACTGACAAGCCCGTACATATGTGTTTGCACGTCTGCAGCAAGGCGTTGTGATTCAAACATAAGCGCACTCAATACCAAATCGTCCACAATATTTCCTATATTGCCAAGGGAATGAGATTCATCGCCATTTTCCCTGTCAACAATATGCTGTGTTTCTGATGAGCGAGAAAAATCAAGATAATATGTTTCCAAACCGCCCAGATTAGGGCTTTCGGCAGCATTCAAATGCACGGAAATAAATAAATCTCCCTCTTTTTGCACAGCAATTGCCGTGCGGTCTCTCAAGTAGAGGAATTCGTCGGTTGTGCGAGTATATTCAACATTATAGCCCATATCTTCCAATTCTTCGCCTAAGAGGAATGAAAAATCAAGAACAAAATCTTTTTCGACAATTCCGTTATGTTCCGCACCCGGATCTCTTCCGCCATGACCGGGATCTATAATAATTGTGCGTACTTCCAAGCCCATTTGCAATGCAAAATCTCTTGGCAATAAATCAGAGGGAAGCACATGCGGCGAATGAGTGTTATCGGTTTCAGTTGAGCGTGTCAAAACATTGTCTTCAGCGCTTGTTTGTATGATAATTTGAGAACTTTCTCTATCATAATAGGCGTGATATTCAGCTAAATCCTCAAAATCCATCATCACAATAGTAGCATTTCTTTTTGAATAATCAATCACAAAGCGCGAGAAAATGCCCATTTGGTTATATCGGTAGCCCGGCATAACTTCGGGAGAAGTACGTGTATTATTGAGGGTAAGTACAAGGCGTGGAGGTGAATTTGTTGCTTCCTGTGGGGGAATATAATCTAATGTCCATGTCACATCACTGCTTTCTCTTTCAGAGGTGTTCACTTCAACTTCAATTTGAATGTAATCGTCGTGATCATACGCGCGTAGACCCTCATAAAGTATACCTGAACTTCTTTGATATTCACCGTTCAAAAAATCGTCTACGGCAATATTGAGTGATGCTGTAAGGTTTTCTTCCATTTCTGTGAGATAATCTCTTGCAAGTCGCCCATGATCGGCAGTAGAGTAATGAGAAACAATTAAATTGAGCCTTTCTTGCGCTTCTTCCACATCTCTCATCTGCGTTTCGTAAAAGAGCGCACTGTAATAAAGTGCATCATCGGCAAGCACAGAATTGGGAAATTCTTCCAATACTTTATCGTATAACCTCAGCGCTTCGTCTCTGTCGATATTTGCATAAGAACGGCGTGCAAGTTCGTCGTAACATTCTGCCGCGCGGAATAAAGCAGCAGGCCTGTTCGCCCAATCTCTGTTAAATTCGTATAATTCATAAAACTTATCCGCCAAATTCAGCCAATTATGACGGAATTGTGAACGGTTTTCGTCTTCTTTAAGCTCTGCAAGCTCTTCTTTATACGCATTATAATCGTCTTGCGGTTCAGCATAACTCAGTGTATTCGCAAATAAAACAACGAACATAGCAAAGAACATAATGCTACAAATTTGCAGGCTTTTCTGTATGTTTTGTATGTGTTTCATAGTCTTCTCGCAGGAAAAAATGTTTCTTTTTTACTGATTTTTGACAGTTGTAGTTCGACTATGCAATAAGTATGCCATTTTATTGTCTAAATTATATCTAGAATTTTTCTGTACTTTTATTGTTTTGAATTGAGATGTTATTTCTTATGCTTTATGTAACACTATTTCTTTTCTTTTTTCTTGTGTGAGGAGCGGAAGTTCATACGCATGGGGGCATGCTCTATTTTGAATAAACGGCGAAGAGCTTTTTCAAGATAGCGTTTATAAGGTGTTGTGACACGATCTGCATCGTTCACGAAAAACACAAAAGTGGGAGGGGTACTTTCTGCCTGTGTCATATAGAAAAACTTTGCACGTATCCGCTTGACGACAGGGGGTTGGTGCTTAGTGAGCACTTCTTCAAGCGAACGGTTGAGAATTCCTGTACCTACACGGATATGACATTCTTCAAAAATTTGGTGAGCAAGCGGAAGAATTTGTCTTAATCCTTCTTTTCTGAGCGCAGATGTAAATATTAAAGGAATGTGCGAACACATAGAGAGCGCTTCTTTAAACGCCTGCTTGATTTCCTTTTTGTGCTTTTCCGGCACAAGGTCAAATTTATTGACAATCACCATAAAAGGAGTTTTTCTTTCGTCAAGCAAGTCGATAAGGCGTTTGTCTTGTTGAGTAAGCCCCTCTGTGGCATCAATAACCATAAGACTGATATCAGCTTTTGTTGTGCTTTTAATTGAGGAATTTACGCTATATTTTTCAATAGAATCCACAATTTTTGAAGGCTTACGTATTCCTGCGGTATCGACAAAAATATACTTTTTGCCACGGTGTTCGAAATAAATATCAACGCTGTCCCGCGTTGTGCCTGCCATATCTGAAACAATCATACGTTCAGTTTTGAGCATTGCATTGACAAGGGAAGATTTTCCGGCGTTCGGCTTACCCACGAAACAGATTTTCAAATCTCTGTCAAGGTCGTTATTTTCTGTTTCTTCGTGTTCTCTGTCGGCATTTTGTGAAGAAAGAATTATTTGAATATCTTCTTCAAGCGAGCGAATATTATGCCCATGCTCCGCCGAAACGGCAACAATTGGGAAGCCGAGAATATGGAAATCGGCTATCATAATATCTTCTTTTTCAATTCCGTCAACCTTGTTCACAACAAGAATACAAACTTTATTTTGTTTGCGGATCCATGTGGCTATGTGTTCATCAAAAGGAGTCAAGCCTTCTTTGGCATCAACCACAAACACAAGCACGGAAGACTCGTCTACAGACGTTTGTGCTTGCAGTAAGATATCTTTCTCAAAGCCACGTATGCCTGCAGGGCCGTCCACAACTTGCGCGTTTTCAGTGAGGGTAACACCGCCTGTGTCGATAAGAACAAAGGGGGGCGCGTTTTTAGAGCGCACAATACCCTCCATTCTGTCACGAGTGACTCCGGGCATGTCGTGTGTGATGGCTCTGTTTGAACGAATTAAGCGGTTAAACAAAGTGGATTTGCCCACATTGGGGCGGCCGATTAATGATACTTTTGGTGATGACATAAGCATTTAAATTTGGGGAAAGGAAAGCACAACCATCTACATACGTTGAGATTTCCTCTCCCCAAACTCCTTTTTTATATTACAATGTGTTAATCTACAAAGATTGTTTGATCTCTTTCGGGACCGACTGAAATCATGCTCACTTTTGCATTCATAAGCTCTTGAATTCTGAGGATATAGTTCTTTGCATTTTGCGGAAGTTCGTCAAATGTTTTACATTGTGTGATGTCTTCCGTCCAACCCGGCAATGTTTCGTAAATGGGCACGGCACGAGCGAGAGCATTTGGAGTTTGTGGTGGATAATTCCACGTTTTTCCCTGATATTTATATTGTGTACAAATCTGAATTTCTTCAAGTCCTGTCAGTACATCAAGCTTGGTAAGCGCAATGTCTGTAGGGGCACAAAGTCTTGAAGTTTCACGCAATACAACGGCATCAACCCAGCCGCAACGACGTGTACGCCCTGTTGTTGCTCCAACTTCAAAGCCAACTTTTTGTAAATGGATACCTATAGGGCCGTCTAATTCAGTAGGGAATGGGCCTGAACCAACACGGGTGGAATAGGCTTTTACAACAGCAATTCTTTTGTCGATGCGAGAATTCGCAATGCCTGTGCCAACACCGGCATTATCGGGGATAGTGTTTGAAGATGTTACGTAAGGATATGTGCCGTGATCGATATCGAGCATAACGCCTTGTGCACCTTCAAAAAGAACAGACTTTCCGGCTTCTATTGCATCGAAAAGTACGCCGGTTGTATCGTCAAGGTAAGGAAGAATGTTAGGTACAAGTTTTGCAAGTTCAGCAAAAACAGTTTCGGCTTCAAGCGGTTTAATGTCGTACAAAGCTTGAAAAAGCGCGTTCTTTTCACGTAAAGCGGTTTCGATTTTTCTTTGCACAATGTTCATTTCAAGCAAATCACCGGCACGGATACCGATACGAGCTTTTTTATCTTCATAACAAGGACCGATTCCTTTGCCTGTGGTTCCAATTTTATTTTCTGCTGAACGCCCTTCACGAGCTGCATCAAGCAATTTATGGTATTCCATAATGAGATGAGCGCCATGAGAAATGCGTATTCTTTCAGGGCCGGCATCAATTCCTCTTTGTCCAAGCTTATGCACTTCATCTAGAAACACAGCAGGATCGAGTACAACACCGTTACCGATAACGCAGATTGTGTTTTCGTGTAAAATTCCGGAAGGTATCACGTGTAAAATATGCTTTTCATCGCCCACAATGACCGTATGTCCGGCATTATTTCCGCCTTGATAGCGGGCTACATAATCAATCTTTGATGAAAGAAGATCGACTATTTTCCCCTTTCCTTCATCACCCCATTGTGCGCCAAACAAAGTATAATTCGACATAAGATATTCCGTCCTTGTTTAATATATTCATTGTAGTTTTGTGAAATTTTCAGACATTTATAGCTTTGCACTCACAACTACGAAACTACACCATAACTCGACTTTTCTCACACGTCAATACTTGTGATATAACGATTTAAATTTTCCGAAAAGGTAGAGCATTTGTAATAATAAACAATTATATAAAATGCTCTCTAGAGTAAAATGAAAAAAGCTCCCAATGCCCAAACTGCATGAGAAATAATTGTAATATAAAGATTTTTTGTGTATTCAAACAGCAAAGCCCAGTAAAATCCCGCAACAAGTGCCGCAAGAATCAAAAGGACATTTCCTGTGATAATAAGAACGCTTGCGTACAATAATGTCGAAAGAACAATCGCAATTGTGGGGCGTACAAATTCCGACAGCTTTTTTTGCACATAACCGCGCCAAAATAATTCCTCATTTGGGCTTGTGATAAACACAATACAAAGGCTTGCCATTAAAACGCTTGTTTGTTCTTTTAATTCTGTAATATCAAATAGTTGTAGATAGATTTCGGGAAAAATATTTTTAAAAACAAGGCTTCCCACATAAAATAGCACAAAAAGCAGAAGACCAGAACTAATTCCAATCGTTGAGCTTTTTATATTGATATCTTCTTCTTTTATTCCAAGCCCATTATAAAAGCTTGAAAGCGTGCCCAAAAGCCAAATATTTACACTTGTACCAAACCAAAATGAAAGAATTTCAAGGTGATAAACGGCATACCATGAAAGAAGAGCGAAAGCGTAAAGAGAAAGAAGAATGAAAATATCTTTTTTTGAATTTCCCATTTATATCTTACCAATTTTCTTCAAATGTACTTCAACGCAATCAAGAGCGGCGGGGGTAATGCCTGAAATGCGTGAAGCTTGCCCCAAAGTTTCGGGTTTATATTTTACAAATTTTTCAATAACTTCTCTTGTAAGTCCGGGGAGTTCGCTATAATCTAAATCAGATGGAAGTTGAATATTTTCTCGTGAGGCAGATTTCTTCACTTGCTCTTCTTGGCGTACTAAATAACCTTCATATTTGATAATTGTACATACTTCGCTTATCACTTCTTGAGAGTATTCTGCAATATTGGAATGATGTCCATAAAGATATTCTATCTTGAAATTAGGGCGTTTAAGAAGCTCTGCAAGTGTGAGCGCCTTTGTGGGTATACTTTCATGTATGCTTTCAAGCCACGCAACTGTTTTTGCATTTGGAGTGATTTTATTCTGTTTGAGATATTGATGAAGATTATGAATATCCTGCTGTTTTTTCTCAAATAAACGATATTGCTCTTCGCCCACAAGCCCACGCGTATAGCCCTCATTTGTCAAGCGATAGTCAGCATTGTTCTCACGCAATAAAAGGCGATATTCCGCTCGTGATGTGAACATTCTGAAAGGTTCTTTTGTACCTTTAGTTACTAAATCATCAATCATCACAGCCATATATGATTCTGATCGTTGGGGTAAAAACACATCTTTATCGTTAAGTTTTGCATCGATATTCAGTGCTGCCCACAAACCTTGTGCCGCCGCTTCTTCGTAGCCCGATGTGCCATTAATTTGCCCTGCAAACCAAAGTCCCTCAATTTTCTTGCTCTGTAAAGTGTGGTAAAGCTGAATTGGATCGGCGTAATCGTATTCAATGGCATAGCCCGGTCGCAAAATATGCGCATTTTCTAAGCCTTTGATACTCTTAATTAAAGCAATTTGTATATCGAGTGGAAGCGAAGTTGAAATTCCGTTCACATAGTATTCGTGCGAGTCTGCCCCCTCAGGTTCAATAAAAATTTGGTGACGATTCTTTTCAGGAAATCTATGCACCTTGTCTTCAATCGAGGGGCAATAGCGAGCGCCCGTGCCTTCAATTTTTCCCGTGAACATGGGCGATCTGTCCATACCGGAGCGAATAATGTCGTGTGTTTCTTCATTTGTCCACGTAATATAGCACGGAGTTTGCGGCATATTTTGCATGCTGTTGTCGTAAGAAAATGAGGGTAAAGGATACATACTCCCTTGTTCTTCCAGCACTTCAAATTGTATGCTTGATTTCAAAAGACGTGGAGTCGTGGCTGTTTTCAGCCTGCCCAGCTCAATGCCAAGCTCCTCCAAATTTTTTGAAAGATTGTTCGAGGGACTGTCGCCAAGCCTGCCACCTTCTTGGTGATTCAAGCCAATATGTATGAGCCCACGCAAGAAAGTTCCCGTCGTCAGAAGAATATTACCCGCAAAAAATTCTCGCCCTAAGCTTGTGCGCAAACCTTTGACTATACCGTTTTCAACTATTAATTCATCGACGATATCTTGCCAGACGGTTAAATTTTCCTGCGCAAAGAGAGTATTTTGCACTATTTGGAGATATTTTCTTCTGTCAATCTGCGCTCTTGTACCTTGGACCGCCGCGCCCTTGCTCTGGTTGAGTATGCGAAATTGAATACCTGCTTCATTCGCCCATTTGCCCATGCAACCGCCAAGTGCGTCAATTTCCCTCACCAAGTGTCCCTTGGCAAGCCCTCCAATAGCAGGGTTGCACGATAAATGCCCCAATCTGTCAAGATTTGTGCTTATAAGCAGTGTCGTATGCCCAAGTCGCGAAAGCGCCATTGCCGCTTCGCAACCGGCGTGTCCGCCACCAACTACTATACAATCAAAATTTTCCATGTGATGCCTGTTGATTTGTTGGGGGAGGGGAAACCAT
>CAYJPB010000087.1:0-9029 GCA_964371955.1 uncultured Desulfovibrionaceae bacterium
ATACACGAAAAAATTCCAATGCCAGATAATGTTGATGCAATTAAAATCCAGACAATACACAAGTCTAAAGGTGCGGAATATAAGTGTGTTTTAGTTTGGAACGAAAAAAGAGAAAAAAGACTCGATACGCTGAAAGTGTATAAAGAAAGCGGGTTGTACTTTATCGCTCCTCATTCCATATACCATTCAGATTATCACAATGATAAGAAAACTAATGCCTTAGAATCATTAAATCTTATATATGTCGCCTTTACAAGGGCAAAGGAAGAGCTGCATATACTTCATAAAAAAAGAAAAAGCACGCAATCGGTTATGGAATTGCTTCTTGAGCAGATAAAGAGCGAATGTTTTGAGGATAGTGATAATAAATTGTATGTGTATCCAAGTGAAAAAACAGCAGAAAAAGAGAAAAATATTCAAGAATCTAAGCCTATTATAAGTATTTTTTCGCCTCTTAGTTATGCAATGCCAAAGTTGAATTATCAAGCGCTGAAAGAGAATACACTGCACGAAATCAGTTCCCAATTGCGAGGAACGCTCATACATAAGGCCTTAGAAAATTACTTTAAATTTTTTAGCAATACAAAAGATATTGAAAAAACAATTGTTTTTGATGTATTAGAAAAATCATTATGTAATACAGAGCAAAAACAAAAGCTTACTCAAGAAATGTTAGATGTTTTCAAATGGATACAATCATTGTCTCAATGTGAATTTTGGCAAAACAACTCTCGAAGCGAGCAGAGCATTGTTGATAGCGATCATATGCTCTTGCGATGTGACTTGCTTGTTGAAACGGATGAAAAAGCGATCGTGATTGACTTTAAAACAGGTGGAGAACAAAAAGAGTATGATGAGCAAATAAAACATTATATCAACGCTTTATACTCTATTCCTTCTTTCGCAAATAAAAAAATCAGTGGCTTGTTGTTGTATCTTGACTTGCAAAAAATGAAAGAGGTTGAGGTGTAAAATGCAGAAGCTTTACCTTGCAGACTGGAAAGAAGATTTTTATCCACAAATACTTAATTTTACAAAAGAAAAGACTCAAAGTTGTGCACATGAAGCATTGCTTGTGCTTCCGACAAAAAGAGCGAAACAGGTGTGCTTTGAATTTTTCCAAAAAGAAGAGCCCAACACATTATTGCCCGAAATATTGAGCTTTGATGAATTTATTAACTTGTGTAAAATTTCATGGTCTGAGAAAAATGCGCGTGAAATCGACCTCATGGAAAGTGTTCAATTTTTATATGAAATTGTGAGCGAACTTGCTGTTTCACAGGGTAAAAATTCTGAAAAAAAATTCTTTGCTTCCTTACTTTCTTCCGAGCAAAATTCTTCTTTTTTCTATAAGGAGTTGGAAAGCTTTCATTATTTTTATAAGTATGGAATTGATCTTCATGAAATAATTAATGAGTGTTTTGATGAAAATATTGTTGCTTTTTCATTGCAAAACACCTCTGATGTGATTGATGAATTTTCGTCGTATTTACTTTCTGTATTGAAGGCTATTGCCTTGAAATATAAAGATAAGCTTGATAGTCATACAGTTTGCACAGCTTCATACGTGAAATTTTGCCTAGCACAGGCAATTGGGGATGTTTATCGTTCATTGCCTTACAGCTTTAAAAATACACCTATTATTTTCTGTGGATTAGAAAATTTATCAAAAAGTGAAGAAGTAATCGTTGAGTATTTTTTGCAAATAGGCGCGTATTATCTTTGCGTCTCCGATCCATTACTCTTAGAGGCTGGCGCAGAAGCTCACTGGAGCGCTGAATACTATAAAAACTTTGCCAAAAAAATAGAGGGAGTGTTTGAACTTTTGCCTGCATTAAATAACAAAAATGCTGAGGAAAAAAAATATTTCTTTAATCAAGCATTTGATATTCATTCACAATTTCAAAATCTCAGCATAGCTAAAAATACAGAAAGAACAGCCTGTATTCTCAACTCTTCAGATAGTCTTCTTCCATTGCTTTATACGCTCAATACCGATTATCGAGCTGATGAACTAAACATTTCTTCGGGTTTTCCTCTTCGACAATCAAAAATTGTACAATGTATTTATTTAATTGAGAAAATGAGAAATGAAGCTCTGAAAATTCAGCATGAACATTCTTTGTGTTACACTTTAAATACTCAAGATTGTTTAGAATTTTTATCGTATGACTTTTTTATATCATTGCGAGAAGAAGTTAAAGCTATAATTATTGAACAAAATATACCGAATATTCAAATTTCCTCCTGTTGTAATGATGATAATATATTAAAATTTTTTGAAAAAGTTATTTTTTCCTATTTTGAAGTACAGTCGCTGACTGACATGAAGATGTGGGTAGAAAACTTTTGTTCATATATTGAAAATCAAAAACATATAGAAGAAGATTTTGAAAAATTGGCGCTTATTAAACTACAAGAAATTTCTCGTTCGTGGGAGGGCAAAACATACGAGAACATTCTTTTGGGTACAAAGCTGTGTATCTCTATCTTCTTGGATTGGATAGAGAAATGCGTTGTTCCCTTTGTGTATAATTCAGACGATGCTCTACAAATTTTACCTTTGAATCAAACAACAACTCTACAATTTGATATATTGTATGTATTCGATGCAAATGATGATCTTTTGCCCAAAAAAAGCAAAGAAAATCCAATGCTTCCTGATAAGTTTCGCCCGTTGCTGGGACTTAAAACAGCTTCTGAGCGTGAAAAAAACTTTGCGCATACATGGTATCGCTTAATTTCAGGAGCTCGTACAGTTCATTTGTACTGGCAGGAATCGAACGCAAAAGGCCTATTCGACTCAAAAAAAATACGCTCACCTTATGTTGAAGAAGCATTGTGGAATGTTGAGCAACAAAGAATTCGTCTTATAGATTCAAAACACGACAGCGATATATACAAACAAGCGCAATGTGCTTTGGATTTGTCGCAAAAAGAACATTCTGTGCAGTGCAGTGCAGAAATAAAAAAGCACATTAATGCGCGATTGACAAAGGGAATATCAAGTAGCGGATTGGATACTTTTTTAATGTGTCCTTTGCAGTTTTTTTATAAATATATATGTAGGTTGCAGGAAGTTCAAGTGGTTCGCTGTGAAGAAAATTATGCACTTCTCGGCTCTCTTGTGCATGAGTACCTCTCAGAACTGTATATAGACTGTGGCGAAATGAGAAGAGATATTTTGCAGAAAAAATGTGAAAGCAGCTTTCAGGAAATTGATAATTATTTGAAAAAACACAAACTTTATGAAACTTTTCCGGCTGAAAGCGTGCTTTTATTAAAAAAATCTTTTCCTTTTAGAATTAATAAATATTTGGAGAATCAACCCGAAGTAACACATGTGCTTTATGTAGAAAAAAAACTTCAAGCATTGTTAAAAAATAAATTTCAACTCACAGGTATTATTGATAGAATTGATGAACGCTCTGATATTTCAGGCAGAAAGCAGCACTTAATTATAGATTATAAAACTGGGACATTAAAAACACTTCCCTCTCTTAAATTTTGGAGTGAGTCTATATATAACTATCAAGAATGTTTAAATAATAATGACTTTTCCTTAGATGGGGACAACTCATTGTCAACATTATATAAAAATGTTGGCAGCGTACAACTGCCATTTTATGCAGTATTGGCACAAAATATTGGGATAAATATTAATAATCTCGCATATATAGACTTGAATGATACAGCAAGTGAAAAGCTTTACTTTCCCGAAGAAATTGCGCAAAGCAGTGTCATGGAAATAAGTTCGAAACTTATTGAGTATTTATGCAATTATATCGAGAATATAAACACTTTTTCAAGACACGAAGCCACTAATTGCGACTATTGTGCATATAGGCGTTACTGTCATTAATTCATTGAAATTATTCAGTTTGCTACTATATTAAGCTCTCTTCCAGCCAACCGGTGCGCACAAGCCAAAGAAGTTCGCTTGTAAAAAGCTCAGGAGAATGCTCGATAATTGCTTTTAATTCCGATATGTTAAGATGCATTATCTCGCTTCCGAAATTTTTGAGCAAAAAATTCCCTTGAAAGGCAAGCTTTGATGTGATAAATACAGAAGCAAGAAGCGAGGCCTTGCTGTCATCAATATATGGTATCCGTGTGATTTCATGTAAGTTTTCTTCGTGGATATTGAAGGTTTCGCGTAAACCCCTCAAGCCGGCATCCTCATAAGATTCGTCGGCAAAAACATGGCTGTAGACAGAAACATCCCATAAATTCGCTTGCTGAGAAGCAGTGCTTGGTCTTTTTTTCATAAGTAATTGATTTTGCTTATTGCGAATAGTGACTAAAGAAATTTTTCGAGTAAGTTTTTTTTTCAAGCTAAAAGACAAAGGAACATAGAGAAATGTATTTCCACTATTATCTAGAATTTCAACGTGTTGTTCGTTGTCGCTTTTTTTAGGTTCGATCTTCATGCACGCTCCTTTTAACATTAGACAAGTCACACTACACGAAACTGATGCGCTTTTCAAGCTTGAAAATGAGTGCTTTTCCAACGCATGGACTAAAGAGCAGCTTCATCTTGCTTTGCAAAGTCCACACATACTTATACTGGGAATTTTTTCAGAAAATATTCTTGCCGCGTATGTGACTGTACAGTGTATCCCCTCGTATTTACAAGCGAAAGACGCTGAAGCAGAAATTTTAAATATTGCGACAGATGCAAACTATCGACGTCAAGGTCTTGCAGAAGCGCTTTTACGTTTTCTTCTTGATTTTGGATACAGTAATGGAATGTGCTCTCTTTTACTTGATGTGCGCCAGTCAAACGTTGCGGCAAAAAACTTGTATGACAAATTGGGATTTAAAGTAATTGCAGTGCGAAAGAAATATTATCCAATTCTCAATAATAGTAATGGGGTAATGTCATCTGATTCGTATGAAAACGGATATATAATGCAATTTTTATTTGAGCAAAGCCGGAGTGATATTTGAATTTAATATTTATTATTTCAATCTGTTGCAGATGTTATGAATCTTTATTGCCGGTGTGCCAATAGGCGAGATATTCTTGATTGCCTTTAGGTCCTTTAATAGATGATGGAACAATTCCTTGAAATTCAAGATTTAAATTTTGTTCACAAAAGAGCTTCACTTTGTCAATCGCTTCTTGCCGATACTCTTCTTTCACAACAATACCTTTTTTGGTTTGGTGGGGTAAAACTTCAAATTGCGGTTTGATGAGAGCAAGAATTTTTCCATTATTTTTGAGCCATTGCATACAAGCCGGCAAAATGAGCGTAAGCGAAATGAAGGAAACGTCTACAACAAGTAAATCAATTTTCTCAGAAATCAAATCAGGTTGAGCATGTCGTAAATTAGTGTTTTCCATAGATATCACACGAGAGTCGGCTCTCAGTTTTTCATGCAGTTGCAAGGTGCCCACATCGACAGCGTAAATTTTTTTTGCATTGTGTTGTAAGAGGCAATCGGTGAAACCGCCTGTGGAAGCGCCTGCATCGAGACAGACATAATCTGTGACATCAAGATTAAAATATTCAAGCGCAGTCAATAGTTTATATGCGCCGCGACTGACAAATCTTTCTTGCCCGATAAGGCAAATTTTTGTGTCGTCGGGGTAGGGGTGCCCCGGCTTCTGTATAAGAATAAGATCTTCGTTTTTATAGTTTTCGAGTTTATCTTTTGGTATTATTGCAACTTTTCCCGCCATTATGAGGCGTTTCGCTTGCTCTTTTGACTCTGCAAGTTCTTGATTGACAACAAGCTGATCGGCACGAATTTTTGGCATAGTGCTTTACTATTCCTTTGTTTTATTCAGGAAATAAGAATATGTCAAAGATGAAGAAAAGGCAAGAAAAGAAAATTTACAAATGAGAAAAAAAAAGCTTGCATATTTTTTAGAGAAGTGCTAAAAAAATTTCTCTTGGCGAGCAAAGATGTTGCAAGACAAGTATTGATGATGCCCGGGTGGTGGAATAGGTAGACACAAGGGACTTAAAATCCCTCGGTAGCAATACCGTGCCAGTTCAAGTCTGGCCCCGGGTACCACTGAAAAATCAAGGACTTAAAGTGAAAACTGTAAGTCCTTTTTTTTGTGCTTAAAATTTATGAACATGTGTTTTATCCCAAACTTATCCCAAGTTTTTAAAATGTATAAAAATGAATATCAGTGATTAATATTATTTTAACATTTAATAAAATTTCTTTCAATATTTTTTTATGATTCTTCGGTTATTATTTTTGCAACATCGGAAGGGTAGCACCACTTGCATATTTTTTTATAATTCTTAGTTTTTGGGTTCTTAACCAAAGACAGGGGCAAACCCATTTTTGCATGGACGACCAAAGTCCATTTTCGCTGATTTTTACGAGTAATTTATTTCTGGTAAAAGGGTTAGTTTTTACGAAATTTAATCTTGTATTTTTAAATGTTTATAAAAATGAGTTACCGATTTTACTCAGTAAATGAATATTTTCCAAAGTTCAGTACTCAAAATAACGTGTAAATACAAAATGATTTCTCTCCAGTTACTTACCTGTTTTTTTACTATAATTAGCTGAAATTATTTAAAAAATATCTTGCATTGTTTTGAGTCTGATTTATCTATAACAAGAAACTTCAAATGGAGGTAAACCATGTCACTAAATTTAAACGTCAACAAAGTCATCGAAGAGCTTGAAGTCGTTATGCCTGCAATTGTTTTACTAAGCGATATTCCCAAATACACCGGAAATGCTATTACTGTAGGAACACTTGCAAATAGATCGGGTGATTCAGATTTGCCATACTTTATGGTTGGCAAAAAAGCTACATACCTTAAAGATGATTTCTTGAAATTTTTCAAAAATTATCTGTTGAACTCTAACCCACCAGAATCACAGCAGGATGAATAAGCTGGGGCAAATTATTAATGTCTTTATCCGTTACCTTTTTCATGGCAAAGCAACGGATATTGGCTCATCAGTAATAATATATAAATCAGTGAGCGATGATGTAATAACATACTTTACTGATTAGAAGTAGTGTCTAATCCTCGGGGCTCAGTGGCAAAAAAGCATTGGCATGTTTACCGAAAAAGACGAGGCAACACTCTAAATTAAAGTGAGTAAAAAGAATGAAAGAAATTAATGACTCCATAGGCTTTACAAATGATATTGATGAAACAAACGATCAACAACCTGTTTATGCTATTGACGAAGCCAATATTGAGCTTCTTGCACGCGAAAGCTTTCCCAATGATTCAATCCTTAGGGCGTTCGCAATTGCAAATAAGCGAAATGAAGCAAATCTTGAACGAAATGAAGTTCTTACTCAGCCTCACACAATGGATGGCGGTGGTGTAAAGACTAATATTATTCCGCGCTTGATTTTCGAGCCGATGGCTCAGATGGGGCTTGTGGGCAAGAGGAAAAGAAGAAATGAAGTCTGTACACAAATTTAGTAAACTTTCTAAAACAGAAGCGTCTTCAATAATTTACGATTACTACTTAGATTATTGGAATAATAGAAGAATTTGTTCTGCTGTCGGTGGACTGCCACCAATGACTAAAAGAGGGGCTTATTATGAAAGTCTAGCAGGCTTGGCAGCATAAAAAATAGGACGAAACTCACTGACACTTAATTTGACAGTTTCATAATTTTTCCAACCCTATTTCCAACCTCAATGAAGAAAATAGTATAAAACAATAAAAAAAAGCAAGAAATATTTTTCCAAATTGGCTAAAATACAAGAAAATATGAGACAATGAAAACCTAAGAAAGAATAGAGCAACAGGCTACTAATCTGTAGGTCAGGAGTTCGAATCCCTTCGAGCGCGCCATATTTATTAAGAGTTTGCAGTACATTCTGTAAACTCTTTTTTTTGCTATGCAACTTGGGCTTATTTTGACAATATATCGCCGTAATGAACAAGATTTACGAATCAAAAAGTATGAGAAAATAATAACACTAAACAATTCAAATAAATATCTTAAAATTCGATGAATTTAAAACTAAGCTAAAAAAGCTCTTGCAAAAATGAAAAAAATAGGTTACTTATGTCGAGTAAAGAGTTTACTATGGAAATAAATTGTGTTATTCATACAATTTATTCAGTGTGAGGCTGTTCATTAGCATGGCATTATTGTGCTGTCATGAACCTTATTTATTTACTTAAACCGAACGAGGCATCGGGTATGGGGGAAGTACACAACAACGTTACGCAAGACAAGAAAAAATGTTGTTTTTGCGGTTTGATCCCTTTTTTAGTGGGATTGGTTGTGGCAATGTTATTTGGGTGGTTTGCCTACCCTTCTATTATGTATTCAGAACAAGAGCAACCGATAATTTTTAACCACGTAGCACACGTGGAATATGCCGGTATGCGCTGTGTTGACTGTCACTACGTCCGAGATGACGGCACATTTAGCGGTCGCCCAACGACTGAAAGCTGTGCAATGTGTCACGTATATCCTATGACGGATAATGAACAAGAAATCCTGTTCATTACGGAATATGTTGAAACAGGACGTGAAATTCAAGACGAATGGCTTATTTATGCCAAACAGCCGGATAATGTATTCTTCCCGCACGCAGTACATTCAGTTGAAAACTGTGTACGTTGCCACGAATACGCTTATCCACTCACCGACGAAGTTACGTTATGTCAAGAATGTCATATAGATATGTCTACATCAACTGCTTCACCGGTTTATCAAGAAAATGTTCTGTCAAGCTATTCCAGCGAAACAATGATGATGTGGGAATGTGAAGAATGTCATGCGCTTCCCGGTCATAGATTTGGTCAATCAACAGCAAGTAACGCTTGCTTTGTGTGCCATAAGTAAGGGAGTAGTGATATGATAAACAGACGTAATGTATTGAAATTTTTAGGCGGTGGTTTAGTTGGAACATTGCTTACTCCACTTCCTTGGAAACTGTTGTATGATGCTGCGTATTGGACGCAAAACTGGCCTTGGATTCCCCGTCTGAAATACGGTGAAAACGCCTATATACCAACTGTAAGTAAGCTCGATCCTTCAGGTGTCGGCATGCTTGTCCGCACTGTTGCAG
>CAYJPB010000088.1:0-8688 GCA_964371955.1 uncultured Desulfovibrionaceae bacterium
CATTAAAATCACTATAAACACATAGTTTTTTACAAAATGTCAGATGCGTACAGCCTTTATGCAAAGCTCAAAATATGTATTATAACTATGCAAAATCACTATGGGAACAATATTGTGTATACTGAAAATAAGCAAAGAATAGTTCAAGAATTTGTTCCGGGTAAGCAAGTCACATTAGCGCATATCATCGCCAATCCCGACGAAAGCCTTTACGCTAAAATGGGTTTAATGAACGCAAAAGGAGCAATTGGAATTTTCACCATCACGCCGAGTGAAGGCGCGATGATTGCAGCCGATGTTGCGATAAAATCTGCGCAGGTTGAAATTGGCTTTGTTGACCGCTTTAATGGCTCTCTTATTATTCAGGGAGATGTTTCTGCCGTGCAGGAAGCATTATTGGAAGTGATGGTCGTGCTGTGCGACAGAATGGGCTTTACACGAACAGAAATTTCAAAAACATAAGCAAGTTATTATGAATACAACGAAAAAGCTCATGTTTATCGGCAAAACGAATGCAGGAAAAACCACCCTGATTCAATACCTTGAAAATATGCCTCTGGCGTATAAAAAAACTCAAGCGATTGAAATAGTGAACAGTCAAATGATTGATACTCCGGGTGAATTTCTTGAGCAAAGAGGCTTCACGGGTGCGCTTATGGTGACTTCGTGCGAGGCAGATATAATTCTGCTTCTTCAAGCCGCAAATGAAGTGCAAGCTATGTTTCCGCCTGCTTTTGCCACAATTTTTAATAAAACTGTCATCGGTGTGGTATCAAAAATTGACATAGCTAACGATGAACAAATTCAAATAGCAAAAACTCATTTACTCCAAGCAGGAGCGTGTGAAGTGTTTGCGCTGAGCGCAGTTTCAGAAGAAGGAATAAAAGATTTAATAGATTTTATTGAGCATAACGGCTAGTAGTTAGCATTATCTAAAAATGCGTATTATTTATAGGAAGTTGGCAAGAATATTATTCGCTTTCAGCGAGACCAAAGGGGATAATCCCCGTAGGGATAATCTCTTTGGAAACCCTAATAACTTCTTTTGTTTATACAAATACTTTTAGATAAAGCAAGGTACTGGCGATCATAACGGCTAAGGGGTTTTTCTGTGAAAGATGTGATTAACAGCGTCGGAATTGATATCGGAACTTCAACAACTCAAGTGGTTTTCAGTAAACTCACGATGAAAAATAAAGCTTCCGACTATATGATTCCCCGTATAGATATTGTAGATAAGCAAGTGACCTATCGGAGCGATATCTACTTTACGCCGTTAAAATCCAATACAGAAATCGATGCCGACAAAGTAAAAGAAATAGTCAATAAAGAATATATTAAAGCTTCAGTCAAACCGTCCGACATGGATACGGGCGCTGTAATAATCACAGGCGAAACAGCTCGTAAACAAAATGCAAACGAAGTTCTTAATGCACTAAGCTCAATGGCAGGTGAGTTTGTGGTTGCCACTGCAGGGCCTGATCTAGAATCGGTTCTTTCTGCAAGAGGCGCAGGCACAGATATTCTCTCAGAAAAAGAACATACGCTTATTGCAAACCTTGATATCGGCGGAGGCACAACAAATATTGCCGTGTATGAAAACGGTGTTCTTATAGATGTGTGCTGTCTTGATATAGGCGGTAGATTGATTAAAATCGAGAACGGCACAATAACATATATTTTTAGCAAGATTTCAGAACTTGCCCAAGTGAATGCAATTCCAATAAAGATCGGAGACAGAGCCGATGAAGAAAAGCTCTCGGCACTGTGCGCTCTTATGGCAGACCATCTTGCGCAAGCCATACATCTAAAAACGCACAATAATTTTCACGCAAAGCTTTATACAAATGCAGGAAAGTCATTGCCTCTACTTGCCATACACGGAGTGACTTTTTCGGGCGGAGTGGCAGATTGCATATACAGCAATGAAAGTAAACAAATATTTCAATACAATGATATCGGGGTTTTACTTGGAAAAGCGATAAAAAATCAAGCGGATTTTCAAAAACTCACTTTTTATGAACCGCTTGAAACAATCGGGGCAACCGTTGTCGGCGCAGGTATGCACAGCACGGAAGTCAGCGGAAGTACCATCGCTTTCAACAAGGAAGTTTTACCGATTAAAAATATCCCGATAATACGCGTACCTGAATGTGATGAAAAAACAAAAAACGGCGTTTCAACATCAATCCTCGCACAACTTCCTTTGTATAAAACTCAAGATACATTAGCGCAGGTCGCTCTTTCTTTAAATGCGCAAAATTTCAAAAGTTTTGATGAAATACAAATGCTTGCCGACGAAATCATATGTGGAGCAAGCGCTATTATTAAAAGCATAAATCCACTTATTATTGCTTTAGAAAATGATATAGCCAAGGCTTTAGCTAATGCGATAAAAGTAAAATTGGCACACAGCAAAGAGATTGTGTGTATAGACAGCATTTCAACACATTCAGGCGATTATATTGATATTGGCTTGCCGGTAGCAGGTGGCAGAGTTGTACCTGTAGTTATTAAAACTCTCATTTTTAATTCATAGGAAAGGCGGTTCTCAGATGATTACAAAAATTCACGGGCATCATTACCAATTCAACTCAATTCGTGATGTTATGGCAAAAGCGAATGAGGAAAAATCAGGCGACAGGCTTGCGGGCATAGCGGCTGATAGTGCCGAAGAACGAGTTGCCGCAAAAGTTGTTCTTTCAAGTATCACTCTCAATGAACTGCGCAACACTCCGGCTGTTGACTATGAAAAAGACGAAGTCACCCGCATAATTCAGGACAATGTGAACACCACTTCTGCAATGATTAACCGCGCATCAAAAGGGCTTACGGCAGAAATAATCTCCGCTGTTTGCAAGCTGATGAGTAATTTGGATCTTATCTATTGCTCAAAAAAAATGGAAGTAACTGCACATTGCAACACAACAATCGGCAAAGCAGGCACATTTTCTTCACGACTCCAACCAAACCACACTACCGATAATCCGAAAGGAATTATGGCCTCGGTTATGGAAGGATTAAGCCTTGGTTGCGGTGATGCCGTTATTGGGCTAAACCCTGTTGATGACAGCGTGGAGAGCGTTGCTACCATACTGAAAACCTTTGATGAATTTAAAAATAAATGGGAAATCCCCACGCAAATTTGCGTGTTGGCGCACTGCACAACGCAAATGGAGGCGGCAATAAAACACAATGCTCCCGTCGATCTTATTTTCCAATCTATTGCAGGCTCACAAAAAGGGAATGAAGCTTTTGGGCTTACTGCAAAAATGCTGGAAGATTGCCACTCCACCACGCTCAAGCAAGGCACAAGCACAGGCCCGAATGTTATGTATTTTGAAACGGGGCAAGGCTCTGAACTTTCAAGCGAATCGCATAACGGCTGGGATCAACTCACAATGGAAGCGCGTTGCTACGGTTTTGCAAGAAAATACAATCCATTTATTGTGAATACCGTTGTCGGTTTTATCGGGCCTGAATATTTATACGATGCGGGGCAAGTGACCCGTGCCGCGCTTGAAGACTTATTTATGGGAAAACTCACAGGAATTTCAATGGGCTGTGATGCTTGCTATACAAATCATGTAAAAGTAAACCAGAACGATATTGAAAGCTTGGCAACGCAATTGGTTGCCGCAAGGTGTAACTTCATCATCGGCGTTCCGCAAGGTGACGATTGTATGTTGATGTATCAAAGCACAGGCTACCACGACCCTGCTTCCTTGCGAGAGATATTCGGTTTGCGCCCTATACATGAATTTGATATATGGCTTGAAAAAATGGGCTTTAGCGAAAATGGAATTTTAACGCCAAAAGCAGGCGATGCCTCAGTGTTTCTTTCAAAATAATAAGGAAGTTGTCAAGAATTGTATTCGCCCCAATATAGTTTGGGCTGGGCCAAAGGGAATAATTCCCTTTGGAAACCCCAAAAGTTATCTTTCCACTACAGCCCCACAATAAAAACAATTAGAATGGCGTGATGCTTTTCTCAAAATAATAAGGAAGCAGAATGAATATACAACAAGACGAATTACAAAAAATAATCAAGCAAGTAATTTCATCATTAAGCGACGAACTTGAAGAATTTAAAAGCTCTTCTCCAAGTCTTTCGTCGAGCGAGTCTTCAAATGTCTATTCTCAAGAAAATGCGGAACAAGCGATTAACAGCATAGAACATGATGAAATTGAAGACATTACGCAAATCGACATCAAAAGCCAGTATCTTGTGGAAAATCCCGAAAACGGCAAAGAATATGCCGCATTAAAAGCACATGCACCCTGCCGATTAGGTATAGGAAAAGCAGGGGCAAGATATAAAACCCTCCCTATGCTCCAGTTCAGAGCAGCTCATTCTGCGGCGCAAGATGCTGTGTTCTGCGATGTTGACGAGGATTTTATCAAAAACAAAGAACTTTTTATTGTACAAACGCAATGCAATGATAAAGACACATACCTCACCAGACCCGACCTTGGCAGAAAATTGAATGACGAGGGCGTGAAAATTATCAAAGAAAAATGCAAGAAAAATCCAAAAGTACAAGTCTATGTATCGGACGGATTAAGCTCAGCGGCTGTCACAGCAAATATAGCAGACGTTCTTCCCGGAATTATGCAAGGGCTAAAGGGCTACAATATCGATGTGGGCACACCTTTCTTTGTGAAATACGGACGTGTCGGCGTTATGGACGAAATCAGCGAAATCACGGGAGCAGAGGTTACTTGTGTGCTTATTGGTGAGCGCCCGGGGCTAATCACGGCGGAATCAATGTCGGCATACATCGTCTATAAAGGCACGGTAGGCATGCCCGAAGCAAGGCGCACAGTGCTTTCAAATATCCACAGCAAGGGCACTAATCAAGTTGAAGCAGGGGCGCACATTGCCGAAATAATCAAAATTATGCTTGAACGAAAACAAAGCGGTGTTGATTTAAAATTCTAACTCTTAGGAAGCAGAGAAATGATAAGAGATAAAATAAAAGCACAAGTGCTTGCAACAAAGATAATTCCGAATGTATCCGCTGAATTGGCAGAAAAACTTGGTCTTTCTTCTTCACAAAAGTCATTGGCATTGATAACGGCAGATTGTGACGATGTTACCTATACTGCCCTTGATGAAGCCACGAAAAAAGCTGATGTCACCGTTGTTTACGGCAAAAGTTTTTATGGCGGAGCGGCAAATGCTAGCACAAAACTTGCGGGCGAAGTTATTGGTATTTTGGCAGGTGCAGACCCTGAAGAAGTTAAAAGCGGTTTAGAGGCTTGTGTAGACACAATTGAAAATGTTGCACATTTTGTTTCTGCAAATGACGACGATTCAATCGTCTATTATGCACACTGCATCTCTCGAAGCGGAACATATCTATCCACTTTGGCAGGGGTTGAAGAGGGTGCGTCACTAGCCTATCTTATTGCTCCTCCTCTTGAGGCTCTGTACGCTGTCGATGTTGCATTAAAAGCTGCAAACGTGAGTATTTGTGTGCTTTTTGAACCGCCTTCGGAAACAAACTTTGGCGGTGCATTGCTCACGGGAAGCCAGTCGGCATGTATGGCGGCGTGTGAAGCTTTTGCAGAAGCTGTTGAATTTGTGGCGCAAAACCCACTGATTTAGATTATAAAGGAGCGCAGAATGATTGATAAAGACTTATTATCAATGCAAGAAACAAGAGCTTTGGTGCGTGCGGCACGTGTCGCTCAAGCGGACTACTGCCTCAACACACAGGATAAGATCGATACTTTGATACATGCTGTTGCAGAGGCTATTGCCGAAAATGCACAATTGCTTGCAGATTTGGCGGTGGAAGAAACAGGTTTCGGTAAAGCGCAAGACAAGAAAATTAAAAACTTACTCGCCAGTGAGAAGCTGTATTCCGCTATTAAAGACATGAAAACAATTGGTATAATCAATGAAAATTATTCTGAAAAAATCACTGAAATAGCTGTTCCCGTAGGAGTTATAGCAGGAGTTATTCCCTCAACTAACCCCACTTCAACCACAGCCTATAAATCAATTATCGCTTTGAAATCAGGCAATGCAATTGTTTTCACTCCGCATCCAAGCGCAAAGAAATGCATTTTAAAAACAGTGGAAATTATTAAAGATGTTCTTGCAAAACAAGGTTTTTGCACCGATTTGGTGAGCTGTATCAGTCTTCCTACTGTTGAAGGCAGTACGGAACTTATGAAAATAGCCGACCTTATTCTCGCAACAGGCGGGCCGGGAATGGTGAAAGCTGCCTACAGCTCGGGCACACCCGCACTTGGTGTTGGGGCGGGCAATGTACCGGCTTATATTGAAAGATCGGCAAATATTGAAGACGCAGTTTCAAAAATTTTTGAGAGCAAAACATTTGATAATGGCACTATTTGCGCATCGGAACAATCCATTATTGTCGATGCAATTATTGCAAATCAAGTAAGAAAAGCAGTTATTGAGCGTGGTGGTTATTTTCTTGAAGGCGAAAAACTTGAAAAAGTAAAGCGCATTATGGAAAGAGCTGACGGCAGCATGAATCCTGCTATCGTGGGGCGTGACGCTCTGACAATTGCAAAAATTGCAAAAATAGATGTTCCCTCAAACACACGTATTCTTTTGTCCGATGAAAAAGGTGTTGGCGCAAACTACCCCTTTTCAAAAGAAAAACTCACTGCTTTGCTTGGATTTTATATTGTGGAAGATTGGCAAGAAGCGTGCAAATTGTGTATTTCCCTTTTAGAAAATTGCGGAATAGGGCACACATTATCCATGCACTCCACCAATAAAGCGGTTATTCGTGAATTTGGCTTGAAAAAACCTGTATCGCGCTTGCTTGTGAACACCGCTTCAACACATGGTGCTGTAGGGCTCACAACAAATTTATTTCCTTCATTCACTCTTGGCTGTGGAAGTGTGGGCGGAAGTTCTACTTCTGACAACGTCAGTCCCCTGCACTTGCTCAATATACGCAGAGTTGCGTATGATGTGAACGATGAAATGCATGCATACTCTCACAATAATTCAAGAAATGCACTTTCTTCAAATGGACAAAACTGTGTTTCGTGTGACGTGGCGAAAGATGAATCACCTACAGAAATTGATATAAAACTCATTTCTGAAATGGTTATAGCAGAACTTAAAAAAGTGCTGTAATGCATGCCACTTTAATTTGGGGGAAAATCTTTGCAAAGCAGTGAAACTTTATGTGAGCAGAGCGAACAAAGGCTTTAGCGAACAAGCATTTTCGACGTAAAATGCGTAATGAGGTTTTTGTATGCGAAGCCTAAAAAACAAATTATAATGAAGCGAACAAGAGGAATTTTCCTCATAAAAATAAAACAATAAGGACACAAAAATGAAAAATTCAGACGCACTCGGAATGGTTGAAACAAAGGGTTTGGTAGCCGCTATTGAAGCTGCAGATGCAATGGTGAAAGCCGCTAATGTAAGCCTTGTGGGAAAAGAGCAAGTCGGAAGTGGTTTGGTTACAATATTGGTGCGCGGCGATGTGGGCGCTGTTAAAGCCGCTACCGATGCAGGTGCGGCGGCAGCTCAAAGAGTCGGCGAACTTGTAAGCGTGCACGTTATTCCGCGTCCGCACAGCGATATAGAAATGATTGTTCCTAATCGCTTGGGAGAATAGAGAAAGCGAAGCAAAAAAAGAAATTAGAATGACATGGAGCAATGATGGATAATCAATTGTTATTTGATACAGTCCAAAAAGTAGTACGTGAAGTTCTTAATATGCAAGAATGTGATACTGTTTTACAGAGTGAAAATTCAAAGTGCATTGGCATGGGCGTACCTGTTGAACTTTCTGCAAGGCATGTTCATTTGAGTGAAGAAGATGCTCTCAATCTTTTTGGGGCGCCGCTTACTTTTGCAAGAGAGCTTTCTCAACCGGGGCAATTTCTCTGCAATGAAAGAGTAAGACTTATCGGTGCAAAAAATGTTTTGGATAATGTAGCTGTGCTCGGCCCTTCTCGAAAGATCTCACAAGTGGAAATTTCCAAAACAGATGCACGATTACTCGGTATTGATGCTCCTGTGCGCTTGTCTGGCGATACACATCTCACACCGGGCATAATCCTTTCTTCGCAAATGAATATTGTTGCTTTGAGCGAGGGGGTGATTGTTGCGGCAAGGCATATACATATGTCTGACAAAGATGCCGAAGAGTTTGGGCTTGCAGATAATGACACTGTGCACGTTCGCTTAAATACGGAACGCCCTGTTGTTTTGGAAGATGTGCGGGTTCGTGTACATCCTGATTTTGCACTTGTTTTGCATATTGATTTTGACGAAGGCAACAGCGCCGGTTGGACTTCAAACGTGAAAGGAACAATTATCGCACATCAAAAAGGGGGACGTGTATGATTATAGCCGAGGTGAAAGGAAATGTGTGGGCAACACGTAAGGAAAGCGCCCTCAACGGGCTGAAACTTATGGTGGTTCAACGCATTGATTTAGTGAATAATTCTGAATATCTCGAGAGTTTTGTGGCGGTTGACTGCGTGGGAGCAGGCATTGGCGACAGAGTTCTTATTACACAAGGCAGTTCTGCTCGCCTAAGCATTGGACAAAACGATGTGCCGATAGATTCCGCTATTGTCGGCATATTAGACGAGTCACAATGGGAAGATACAGCAGATTAAAGTGGATTGATGGGGGAGGGAAAACCATGATTTTTGAAAAAATCATGGTTTTCCCTC
>CAYJPB010000089.1:0-8637 GCA_964371955.1 uncultured Desulfovibrionaceae bacterium
AATGGGCATACTGCCGAGTCAATCGAGCAAGATATGGTTGAGGGAAATACTGTGCTTCTCAATTATTATCTTAACGATGAAGAACGTTCGGCTGTTATGGTACGTATTCCCGATACCGAATGGTGTGTTGTAAGCATTGTTTTAAATGAAATCAACATTCAAATGCTACAGACAAGTAGGAGAAGTACGCTTTATTTCATTGCATTTGTTATCGCTGTTTACGCAATGTATTTTATGTTTGTGGCACGAATTTTCAGAAATCACAGAAATATAATATTGGAAACTCTCGAAGCCAGCCAATCATTAAGCAACAGTTTGCAATTGAGCATCGAGAAAGATTCGCTTACAGGAACCTATAGCCGTGCAACAGCCATAGAAAAAATAAGTAATATCATTTCCACGCAAACATCAAAAGGTGTTGTGCATGCACT
Source organism: uncultured Desulfovibrionaceae bacterium (assembly GCA_964371955.1). GTDB lineage: Bacteria > Desulfobacterota > Desulfovibrionia > Desulfovibrionales > Desulfovibrionaceae > CAYJAZ01. The sequence continues at coordinate 432 of CAYJPB010000089.1, forward strand.
TGCGATACTCGATATTGATAATTTCAAATACATTAATGACACATACGGGCACCATACAGGCGACATGTATCTGCAATCTTTTGTTTCAGCAGTGAAGCTTGGCATTAAACCCGGAAATGTTTTGGGAAGATTGGGCGGAGATGAATTTTTGCTTTTACTGAATGATATAGAAGATTCAAAACAAGTTTCTGAATCTTTTGATAAAATATTTACTAATATCCGCGCAATTTCACTTGGTGGCGTTGATTTGGAGTGTGTGAGCGTAAGCGCCGGAATTGTCATGATAACAGAGAATGACAGAACATACGAAGATCTCATGGTGGAAGCGGATAATACGCTGTATAAAGCTAAGCGCGAAGGTAAGAATAAATATCTTTTTGCTGAATAAAAACGTAATAAAAGGGTGATAAGTGTTTGAAATCTTATCACCCTAAATATAAAACTCAATTCTCAATATTCTAAATTAATAAATTATTGAAATAATTTTGAAAATATAATCAAGTTTATACTTGTTCCAGTTTGATGAGCTGATCCATATCCTTATCACCTCTACCTGAAAGAGAGATAAGAATATTTGTTTCTTTAGAAAGTGTTGGAGCAATTTTCATGGCATGAGCCAATGCATGCGAAGATTCGAGAGCCGGAATAATGCCTTCAAAGCGTGAAAGAGCGTATAAAGCCTCAACTGCTTCTTTATCGTTTGCTGTTACAAAGGAAGCTCTTCCGATATCTTTGAGGTGAGAAAGCTCGGGTGATACACCGGGGTAATCCAAGCCTGCCGAAATGGAATGTACGGCTGCCGCTTCACCGTTTTCATCTTGAAGCAAATAGGAGTAGAAACCGTGAAGAGTGCCGGGTTTTCCGTGTGTTAAAGGCGCTGCGTGTTGACCTATTTCATCGCCGATTCCGCCGGGTTCAACCCCGATAATTTTTACATTTGGATCTTTAATAAATTCAGCGAACATACCAATAGCGTTTGAACCGCCGCCCACGCATGCCATAACGATATCAGGTAATGTATTTTCAATTTCTAGAAACTGTTCTCTGGCTTCACGGGAAATGACAGATTGGAAAAAGCGCACCATGCTTGGATATGGGTGAGGTCCTACTGCTGAACCGAGTATATAAAATGCATCCGTGTGTGTGGCATACTCCATAAGGGCTTCATCCACGGCTTCTTTAAGGGTGCGTTGTCCGCTCATTGCGGCAACAACTTCCGCGCCCATCATGCGCATACGGTATACGTTCAGAGCTTGGCGTTTCATATCTTCTTCGCCCATAAAAATCGTGCAAGACATGCCAAACAATGCCGCAACAGCAGCTGTTGCCACACCGTGTTGTCCCGCTCCTGTTTCGGCGATGATGCGTTTTTTTCCCATACGCTTTGCAAGCAATACTTGCCCAACGCTATTGTTTCCTTTATGCGCGCCTAAATGGTTTAAGTCTTCGCGTTTGAGGAAGATGCGTGCGCCACCCAATTCTTGTGTGAGTCTTTCGCAATAAAAAATTGGGGTAGGTCTGCCTAAATAATGCTTATTGTAATAGGCAAGTTCTTCTAAAAATTCAGGGTCGTTTTTATAATGATTAAAAGCTGTCGCAAGCTCTTGTAAGGGTTTTTCAAGTGCTTCGGGTACAAAAACTCCGCCAAAATTTCCGAAATATCCTTCTTTACTCATACTGTCTCATCCTTTTTTGGGCATATTACCCTTGTTTGTGAACTGTCGAATGAAACAAAAAAAAGCGGTCTCACTCGACCGCTCATGTTAGTATTTTATTATTGAAAATTTACACGACAAAAGAAGCGGCCATTATCTAGCAGCTCCACCACCAATTCATTTGAATGTTATATGTGTTTAAATTTCTCATACATTTTTTATTACAGACTTCTAAATAATTGTCAAGTATTAAATTTAATTTTTTGTATTATATTGATTTTATAGAATAAAATAGCATTAGTAGGGCAAGTGGAAGCGAGCAGACTAGAGCATTTTCAATTAAAAATCGTCCTATTAATGCTCTAGTCCGTTCATTGGAGCGTAGCGACATTGAACGGCAAAAAGCAAGAATAGAAGCGGCTTTGCCGTTTCGTTAAATGATTGCTTTTTGTATATTATTTGGTTTAGAGTAGGTTCAATAATTATTGAAACAGCTATAGATATGAAATTTTTGTAACAATTGAAAAGAGAAAGCATTTATTTCTTTTGTGATGTTCACGTAAGAAAAAATAATTTTTTTTATAAAAAAGACTTGCTTTTTACGTATAAGGTGGTTATATTCACTTTGTTAGCGATAATTTCGCATTTTTTTTCTGTAACGGTGATTAATGCCGACAGATTGATTTTATGCCGATTCTTTGATGTATAGACGGCAGAATCAAACAAATATGAGGATAACAAAAAAGATCTTTGTTATTCATCTTTTTTTTTATTAAAAATAAGTAAATATATTTTTTTTTAAGCCGAACAAAGAACATTGGCAAACATTTAATTTAAAAAACCATAAGGTAGGTATAGTTATGTCACAGGTAGGTTTAGCACGCGAATTAGATTCCACAAGAGTATTAACCGTTTCGCCCCCCACAGGCGGAACAACAGAAATTTCTTATGCGATTACTGCGGATATTACAGAGATTGTTTTTGATTTTGTCAGTGCAAATGCAATTTTTGAAAGATCTCAGAACGCGGACGGCTCACCCGGTGACGACTTTGTTATTCTTTACGAAGGCGCCGACGGTACTACTCTCGAAATTATCTTAGAAGATTTTTATACTGTTTACAGTTCTGAATTCATAGCAAATATTTTTGCAGACAACAGTTTATTCGCAGGTGCGGACTTCATTAACCTTTTTGATTCAAGCTTATTGCCAGCCGCAGGTCCTGCCGCAGCCCCAGCCGCTCCGGTAAGAGAAGGGCAAGGCGATGGCGGAACGGATAATCCCGGTCTAGCCGGCGGTACAGATAATCCGAATGGTGAAGGTGCTGACTCTCCTACCGGTGGCTCAGGGTATGACTTAGATGCCCCGGGGCGCGCAAGAAATGGTGGAGGTGCTGACGCAGGCGACGGCGGCGATGGTGCTGACGCCGGTGATGGTTCTGGTGCTGACGCCGGTGATGGTTCTGGTGCAGGCGCAGGTGCTGGTACAGGCGGTACAGGCGGTACAGGTGGTGACGACGGCGACGGTGAAGATGACGGTGATGAAGATGATAATACAGGTGACGACGATAATATTCCAGTTGTGCCTGATGACAACGTCTTTTTCGATACTGACGGCAAAAATACAATGAAAGACAAAAACTTACATACGTTTGAATCTGCCTATGACGAGGATTTAGACGGAACTAAATATTACGGTCTTGGCGGATCTGACACAATTAAAGGCGACGATGGTAAAAACATTATCTATGGCGATTATGGCAACCTAAACTCTGATGATCCTGATTATGAAAATATTGATGGCTATAATGGTAAAGCAGAAACAGGTGACGACACACTCTACGGCTACGGCGGTGATGACGAACTTTACGGCGGAAAAGGCAATGATAACCTTGACGGCGGTGACGGCAATGATATTCTTGAAGGCGGAGCAGGTTCTGACACACTGAACGGCGGCGACGGCGATGATGAGCTTTATGCCATGTCTGCAGACGACTTAAACGGCGATAGTGCAAAGAATTACCTTTATGGCGATAAAGGAAATGATTTACTTCGCGGATCTGCAGGTAATGATCTTCTTGATGGCGGTAATGATAATGATATTCTTTACGGGCAAAAAGGTAATGACACTCTCCTCGGTGGTAAGGGTAATGACATCCTTTACGGCGGTGAAGATACTGATACGCTTTACGGCGAAGAAGGCGATGACTACCTTGATGGCGGTAAAGGAACTGACACTCTCCAAGGTGGAACAGGCTCAGACACAATGAAAGGTAACGACGGCGCAGATACATTTGTATTTGTACTCGAAGACGATTTCACCAAAAACGCTGTTGACGTTATTACCGATTTTGAGAAAGGTATAGATAGCCTTGTTTTGAAACTCACTGCAGATGGAGATGAGCTGACCTTACAACAACTCATTGCTTCAGGTTATACAATCACTCCAAGCATTGGCGACGGCAGAGAATATACAAAAATAGACCCTGCTACAGGTGAACCTTTTGTAGATAAATTTACAGCAGGCGTAACCGATTTAATTCTCACAATAACAAACCCTAACGGCAAGTCTCAAACAATTATTCTTGAAAATGTACTCAACGAAGATGGTTCTACAACAATTAATGATTTCCTCTACGGCAGAGATTTTATTTTTGGCACGAATGATAATGATAACGATACAGGAAAATTATCAGGTGGTAGCGGTGATGACATGCTTTATGGCTTTGCCGGAAATGACGTAATTTACGGTGGTAATGACAGTGACTATATCTACGGTGGTGACGGTAATGATAGGCTTTACGCAAGAACTGCACAAACCATAAACGGTGATTCTGCAAAAAATTATCTTTATGGTGAAAACGGAGATGATATTCTTTACGGTTCCTCGAAAACTGACGAACTTTACGGTGGAGCTGACGATGATAAGCTTTACGGACGCTGGGGTAATGACAAACTTTACGGCGGTGATGGCAATGACTTGCTTGATGGTGGCAACGACAATGACGAACTTTACGGTGGAGCTGGTGACGATTCGCTTGTTGGTGGCCTAGGTGAAGACACTCTCCAAGGCGGAACAGGTTCTGACACAATGACAGGTGGCACTGGTAAAGATACTTTTGTGTTTACTGCTGAAGATTTCACCAAGAATGCTGTCGATACCATTAAAGACTTTGACACCGTAAATGATACGCTTAATTTAAAAGACCTCTTAGATAATGGATATAGTATCTCAAATTTCGACAAAAACGGAAACAATTTAGTTATTACGATAACTGAAGACGGGTCAAAACGCTCTCAACAAATTGTGCTTGAAAACTTTCTCGAAGGCGATGAAGTAACAACTATCAATATTGATGGCACAGAATATTATTTTGGTACAGACAATAACGACATCTATGGTAACATTTCAGGTGTTCATTTCTATACTTTCGGTGGTGCAGACAAGATAAGTATCAACGGTAGTAACACCACTCTCCATACCGGTGATGATGACGATGTGATAACCATATCCGGTATTGGACATACTATTTTTGGAGGAGAAGGCGCTGACCTTTTCGAGTGGAACAACTATAGCAATTCAAGCACAACAATCAAAGATTATGACCCTACCCAAGATCGGCTTAACCTTGATTCTATTGTTGCGACTAACGAAACGATTACATCTGTGCAGAATGGTGACGACTTAAAACTTACTATAAAGGGAACTCATACTCATGAAATCGTGCTTGAAAACGTTCTAGGTAATGGCTTCACAATAGATGACTTTATCTTTGGCACACCCGGTTCATCTCTTGCGAGCACCGGGGAAGATGATCTTTCCGCGAACGGTGACCGAAACAGCCAACTCTATGGATTCAGTGGTGATGATACATTAACCGGCGGTAAAGGCAATGATAGGCTTTATGGTGGCTTGGGTGATGACATATTAGGTGGCGGTAACGGTAAAGACATCTTAATCGGCGGACAAGGCTCTGACACAATGACAGGCGGAGCGGGCACTGACACCTTTATTTGGGATGTAGAAGACTTCACTAACGGCGCAAATGATATTATTACTGACTTTACAAGTGATGACATTCTTGACTTGACAGCCTTTGGAAAAAATTCTGACTACAATATTTCTGCAACAGGTGATGCAACTCAAACTGTGATTACCATTACAAAGGGAACTGAATCACAAACAATTACACTTCAAGGTGTTAATTTTGCAACCGAGGGTGAACACTTTGACCAAGAAGCTGACTTTGACACAATCATTAAAATCTAACTTCCTCTAAAAAAGTAAAACAAAAACCGCATTACAATGTAGTGCGGTTTTTTAATATGTAGAAGATTTGATTAAAACTTTTCAATGCCGTAGAGTGAAATGAATTTGTTTTGCGATTCGGTATCGCCTATCAAGAAAATTTCTTCCCCCTTGATGAGCTGGTGATGAGGATCGGGATTGATAAGGATATTGCCGATTTTTGGCTTCATGCCAACAACACTACAGCCTGTTTTCTCGCGTATTTTACTGGTGATAAGGCTTTTTCCTACAAGATTTTTTCCTACTTTTGCGCTGAAAAACGAAAGCCCGTCACGCAGCATAACATTCTTTCCCGGGGTAAGCATGTTCACAACGGCATTGCTTATCATAGATACCAAAGAAAGCACGGTGTTTGCACCTGCTCTGTGTAAAATGCCCACGTTTCTTTCAAGTGTCGCACGAGACAGCACTTGAATATCGGGGCGTAAACGGCGGCAATATATGGTGAGATAGATATTTGTGTCGTCGTCATGCGTTGTGATAATAACAGAGGAAACTTCGTCGATACCTGCTTCTTTCAAAGCTACAATATCCGCCGCATCCCCTAAAACAAAATGTATATCTTCCGGGAGATTCTGAATAAATTCTTTATCAACAATTGATACTTCCATACCGCGTTTGTGTAATTCAATTGCAGCCGCATAGCCCACTTTTCCGCAGCCAATCACAAGCACTTTTTGCTTGCCCACAATTTCTTCTTGAATGCCAAACATTTCGTCAAAAAGTTCAAATTGTTCTTTTGTTCCGGCAAGAACCAAGGTTGCGGAAGAGGGGAGGGGATCGTTCGGTGAGGGGGAAGTAAAGCGTCCTTTTTGCCACAATCCTACAACATTCACGCCGACTTTTGCTCTTATGCCACATTCAACCAAGGTTTTATCAACAAGTGTTGTATCGTCAAGCGCTCTTTCTGCAATAAGAAGAGAAGAAAAACCGGCAAGATAGCTAAAGCCGCTTTTATTTCCGGCAACTCTGTCTGCCAATGCCTCGCCAAGCATTTTTCTGAAAAGAAACACTTTTGTACTGCCGGCAAGGGTTAAAATATCCTCTGAGTCCGCACTTTCAGCTCTTGAAATAATAGGCACATAATCATTTGCTTCACGCGCAGAAAAAATAATATTTGTGTTTTTGATATCCTCGTCCAAAGCAACTACCAAAGCCGCTTTATCTACTTCTAAATTTTTATAGGTATTTCCATCGTCATAATCGCCCACAATTACATGAAAACCCTGATCTTCCAAATCGATAGAGGTTTGAATATCGGGGCTGAGAATAACACAATAGAAACCATAATGCGATAAAAGTTGCGCAAGGTTTAATGAAATGGGGTTTAATCCGACAATAATAACATGATTGTTTATATCTTCTTCAATTTTACGCGGAGCATTTGTTTTTTTTTGTGCTTCAAGCCAAGGAGAATATACATATTGAATAAAAGCAAAAGGTAACATCACCAAAAGCAAAATTAAACCTGCAAGAAGGACAATTATTGAAAAAAATCTGCCAAGATCGGAAGCAAAAGTAATGTCACCAAAACCTAATGTTGTCATAACCGTGAGCGTCCAATACACTCCTGTCAGCCATGAATGTTCTTGCCCCTCATACATCATTATATAATGGAAAAGAATACTGAAAATAGCTATAAGCGCTATTAGTAAGCCAAGGAAACGCAAGAAATAGGCAACATTTCTTCTTGCACCTGTCTGGTTTAAAAAGGCGGCCATTTGAAACGCAACAAATTTCATCATCTGCTCCTTAAAAAATCATGCAATCCAAATATACTTCGAGCCGAACGAAATAGCAGGCAATCTATGATAAATAAATTTTTCAAAAAGTTTATCACTGAGTGGCAAAGTATTTATATTTCTATTCTGCGTACATTCATACATCTCGTTATTTTATTTGGTGTTTTTTATATATTGATATACGCTAAATTGTTTATTGCCAAATTATGATTTGTAATGTACACTAAAATCAATATATCGTATAGCATGAGCAATGAAGAAAATCATTTGCTGTAATTTACTTGTTACTTGTAATTTTATGTTTCAGTATGGAGATTTTATGTCAATCGACAATAATGTGATTACAGTTGAGCATTTAAAAGAAACACTTTCAATTACAAAAGTTGGTGTTTTTATTTGGAATTTAGAAACAGACCAAGTTGTGTACAGTAAAGAATGGGCTGAAATTGTTGGGTATGAGCAAGAGGAACTTGAAGCTCATGTATCTACGTGGGAATCGATG
>CAYJPB010000090.1:0-5677 GCA_964371955.1 uncultured Desulfovibrionaceae bacterium
ACCCTCGTGTCCGGGAATAACGCATGCCATACGTGCATTTAATTGAGGAAGGAATGAACGTATGCTTGTAGTATCTAAAAATCTCAAGTTACCGTCACCGACAAATTTAATCCGTGAAGGAACAAGTAAAGCAAGGGAAAGCATTAAGTAGAAAGTAAGAGTGTCATCAGGTAGAGGGATAACCTTATCTACATGACGCATAATTCCGTTTCCGCCACGGCTGAGAACAGTTTCATGCCCTTCCCACCACAGTTGACCGCCTAATTGGTTAAATGATTTTATTGCAGACATCACTTTCGGCGAAAGTGGCACATTGAATTTCTTTGTGGCACCTGTTGCCGTTGCCATTGCAAAAAGTATTGTGGTGTGGCGGATATATGCCATACCTTTAAGATTGATATTCACAGGTTTGAATTGCGGAGCCAAATTGAAGTATGCAGGAACTCCGTTAATTGTGTGAACGGGTTCAAGCTGCTGTAAAAGACTGAATAAATCTCTTGCAATACGGCTATCGCTTGTCACTCTTACTGCGTTTGATTCCCATGAAGTGCGCAAGCTTTTTTCAAGATTTGGAGCAATATGCTTGTCGCGCTTAAGACTTTGCAGAAGTATTGCTCTTTTAGCCAATAAATTTAAAAGTTCTTTGTCTAAGTCGAAAAGATTGTCGGTGTTTTGACGATAACGTGAAGTTCTGCCGATACGTGGGCTTGATTCGTTGCGATTAAACGATTCAGAATTTCTGTCGCCAAAGTTATTATTTTGTCTATCACCAAAATTATTACTTTGCCTGTCACCGAAACTGTTATTCGGTCTATCACCGAAGCTTTTTTCTTGGCGATAATTTGATTGAGAATAATTTCTATCACCGAAACTTCTGTTTTCATCGCGTGAAGCAGATGATGGCGAATTACCAAAAGTGGCAGAGGAATTGCGTATTTCACCGGAATTTTGTGAGCCGTATGAAGGATTTTGATTGCCATAATAACGAGAACTGTTATTTGAATCGGAAGAGTAGGAATTATTTCTGTTGTATGAACCGCTTGATCTGTCGTTATAGGTGCGTGAATTCCTGTCATAACTGCCGGAGCGCGAACTTTGGTCGTAACCGCCAGAACGATTGCTTGAATTATAACCTGAACGACTGTCTCTAGAATTTGGATTTTTGTTGAAACCCGATTGTTGAGAATTTTGGCTGTTGCGATTGTTGCCAAAAACATTCTCTAATACATCGGAAACAATGGGTATATCAGAAATATTCGGAAAATTTTGTGAGGAATTTTGCTGAGGAGTTTGCGCGTTTGTGTTTTGCGTGTAGGGTGAATTTTGGTATGAATTATTGCTTACACTATTTTCATCATCAAAATAGCTTCTTTGAGGACGTCTATTTTGTGATGATTGATAGTTGTTTGTTCTTTGTGTTTGATTGTTTTGGAATTGTGAATCTGAAGTTCTGTTTTGCCTTGCAAAGTAACCGTCCAAATCGGAATGTTTATCTCTTTGACGGTTATTAGGGAAAGGTCTTTGACTGTAGCGATCGTTTCCTTGAGTGCTTCTTTGGCTGTCTCTTCTGTCGTCTCTTTGATACTCTCTGTTTCCTCTTCCGTCTTCTCTTTGATAAGTGGGTCTTCTGTTTAAATTATTATGAGAAAATTGGTTGTTATCTTCAGAAAAAGCCTGTTCATTTTCATTGGTATTCTGAAAATCGTTTTCTCTGCCTTCTCTTTCGTCTCTGTTGTTTCTTTCGTCTCTATTGTTTCTCATTCTTGACTTATTGAAACCGCGCATGGGTCTATTCATAAAATCCTCTTGTCTGTCGATTCACTGCGACATTCAGTACAAAAAAAGGCAATACAAAACATTGCCTTTGTTAAATTCTTAAAAACCACTCTTCAAATGCTGTATTCTTGAGCAAAAAATTATCCTTTTGCTGTGAGAAAAATTAGTGATGGACGTGATCGCCTTTTTTAATTCTCATCACAATAGCCCACATCATAATGACAAAATAAATAAAAATTAAACCAACACCAACAAATCCTTGCATTGTGGATTGCATTGCGTTATGTATCAATTCACCAAGTACGTTCATTATCAAAACTCCTAAATGATTTGTACGTATTTTTATTCAAAACTCTAAAAAAGTCAAGTTAATTTCTTTAACCGCAATAGGAAAAAATGATTGAAATTTTTGTAGACAGCTGTGACAGCGAAGGCAGAGGCGTTGGCAGAGACAGTGAAAATCGTGTGATTTTTATTGAAAATGCATTACCGAAAAGTCGTGTACGTGCACGCGTGTATGATGAAAGAAAAAGTTTCGCACTTGCAGAATGTGTTGAAATTATAGAAGAATCGCCTCATAAAACTCAAGCGCGATGCGAACATTTTTCTAAGTGTGGCGGTTGCACATGGCAAGAGCTTGCATATGATGCCCAAGTGCATTACAAACAAGACATTGTAAGAAATGCTTTTGAAAAAATTGCAAAACAAGCCATTGAAATTCCCTATGTTATAAATAAAGCAACACAATTATCTTCTTTCAGAAACAAAATGGAATTTGCTTTTGGGTATGATATAAAAAACAGAAAAACAGTTTTAGGTTTACACAAAAAGAAAAGCCATGAAATTATTTCTGTAAATTGTGCGCTCTGTGATGAAAATGTGAATGTTGTTATCAGCCGTCTTGAAGAATTGGTGAATGAATATAATCTTCCCGTTTTCAGAAATAAAAATGACAGAGTAGAGGGATTTTTACGTCATGCCGTCACTCGAGTCACTCATGGGCGTGAAGATACGCAACTTTTTGTTTTAGAAGTAATAACTGCGCAAAGCAATAAATATGCTGAAGCTTTACATGAGATTTTTGAAAGATTATATGAAGAATTTCAATTCATTACAGGAATGATTCATTCTGTAAGAAGAAATAATTTTTCTCTTGCCTATGGAGAAAAAACATACGCTACTTTTGGCAGACCTTATCTTGAAGAAGTCGTACATGTTAACACAAATCCTTTACGCTTACAACATTCACACCAATCTTTTTTTCAGGTGAATACGTCAATGACATCGCTCTTGCTTTCTCGCATGGCAGATTTTCTGCATGATATTGAGATTAATTCCTTAGCTGATATTTACTGTGGTGTTGGCGGTATGGGTATTGCTCTTGCAAAAACAAAGCAGAGTGAGGGAAAAGAGACTCAGGTTTTTGGTTTGGAAACAATGCCGAAAGCTATTGAATTTGCAAGAAAAAATGCACAAATAAACCTTGTTAATGCCGGTTATTATGTAGGTAATGCAAAGGATTTGGAGCCATTTTTGAAAAAATGTGGAACGCTTGATCTTGTATTACTCGACCCTCCCCGTGCAGGAATAGACAAAGAAACAATGCAAGTGCTCAGACAAGCTCTTATTCCACATATTCTTATTGTTTCTTGCGATCCGGCTTCACTTGCTCGAGATGTTTTACGATTGAATGATAGTTATGTATTAGATAAAATTGAATCTTTCGACTTTTTCCCACACACGGCACATATAGAAACCCTTGCTCTCTTGAAGAGGAAATAATACTTTTTTGGAGGTTGAAAATGGAAGAATTGAGACAAGTTGTCGAATATCTTAAAGCTGAGCGCCCAACACTATCGGGGCTTGAAAGCTTGAATGATTTTGATACATACAGAGCTCTTGTAAATATGCGTCAACCTTTACCTATTGATGAGAATATTTTAAAACTTCAAGATGTTTTTCTTCAAAAAATTATTGCTGAAAGAGGAATTACGAATTCGGAAGATTTTGAATATGTTGACAATATCACGCTCTGGCAAGGAGATATAAGTTCCTTAAAAGTCGGGGCAATTGTGAATGCCGCAAACTCGGCTTTGCTCGGTTGCTTCTATCCTTTACATGCATGTATTGACAATGTTATTCAAACTTATGCAGGCATACAGTTACGCCTTGCCTGTAACAATATTATGGAAACACAAGGGCATAATGAAGCGACTGGTTTGGCAAAAATTACTCCTGCATTCAATTTGCCGAGTGATTATGTATTACATACCGTCGGGCCGATTATTTCACATTCTGTACGCGATGAAGACAGAAGACTTCTCGCATCTTGCTATACCTCCTGCTTAAAGCTTGCCGAAAAAAATAATGTAAAATCTGTGGCTTTTTGCTGTATTTCAACAGGAGAGTTTCGCTTTCCAAAAGTTGAAGCAGCGCACATTGCGGTAAAAACTGTCAAAGAATATCTCAATAACAATAATTTAATAAAGGTGATTTTTAATGTATTCACTAATGAAGACAGGATAATTTATGAACAATTGCTCAAAAAATAATATACACTCCCTTGAACTCCTTTTTGAAAAACTCAAAAATGTCGATACGGTTCTTGTCGGCGCAGGAGCAGGTTTATCTGCTTCAGCAGGGCATCTCTATCATGGAGAACGCTTTGAAAAAAATTTTGCGGATTTTAAGGAAAAATACAAAATCAGCGATATGTATTCCGGTGGATTTTACAACTTTCCCACTATCGAAGAATTTTGGGCGTGGTGGAGTAGGCAAATATATGTAAACCGTTACAATCGTGATAAAAATCCTGTTTTTCAACATCTTTTTTCACTCATTAAAGACAAGAATTATTTTGTAATTACCACAAATGCCGATCATCTTTTTCAAGACAATGGCTTTGATAAAGAAAGACTGTTTTACACGCAAGGCGATTACGGGCTTTTTCAATGCTCAAAAGCGTGCCACAATAAAACATACGACAACAAAGAAATTGTGTATGCAATGTATGAACAGCAAGAAAATATGAAAGTTCCTTCCGAACTTGTTCCCTATTGCGAACTTTGCAATGCTCCCATGACTGTTAATTTGCGAAAAGACAATTTTTTTGTTCAGGATGATGGCTGGAATAATGCGTATGATCGCTACGCACACTTTATTAAAAAGCACCAAAAAAGCAATGTTCTGCTTTTAGAACTTGGAATAGGCGCGAACACTCCCTCAATTATTAAATATCCATTTTGGGATTTTACTTTGAATAATCCAAACGCCTTTTATGCTTGTATAAATTACGATTTTGCTACATGTCCGAAAGAAATAATCAATCGTTCCTTACTCATCAAGGAAGACATTGCGAACACTTTGGAATGTTTGAATACAATGTGAGTAGAAATGTGAAAAATGCGTTGTCGATGAAGTTTTTGTTCGCTTCGCTCTCATAAGAAATCACTGTTTAGTATAGGTCTTCAGCCACATTAGAATGGCGTGTTTGATTTTTTCTTTTTGATTAAAAACTCTTGCAAAATATTGATTTTTACCTTATAGTTATTTTAGGGGATAAAGGCAGAGAGAAAAGAGGCAAAAATTGAAAGAAGCAAAAAACTGTTTTACAAAAGCACAATATGCATGGAAGAACGAGACAGCGTTTCGTGATCTTATCTATATTGATTCTCTGAGGGAGTTGAAAAACTTCTTGGATATTGTGCATATTAGGGCGGCTCTCATAAAACCATATAATGAATTTCGTGAAGAATATCCATTGGTTGACCCGCGCTCTTTGTTGCCGTCTTTTGATTCCGATCCTTTTGAGTATACGCAATTGCCCGGTTTTTCTATGCTCGTATTGGATAGAGAATTGCATAGCTTTAATGAGTTTTTTCAATACGATCCGCTCTTTCCC
>CAYJPB010000090.1:5687-8473 GCA_964371955.1 uncultured Desulfovibrionaceae bacterium
TTTCCCGTTTCTGATGTCATCGTCACGTCAGATGGACCTTGTTGTCCATTGGAAAATCAAGTTTTCCATTCAAATTTGCAAACATTTCTTTCACGTTTGCCAAAGTTTCAGCACGATGCTTTTCGTAGTAAACTTGGCAGAACAGACACGACCTTACTCGACTATTATCCGGCGATTCTTCCCTTTTTATTGGATATGGACAGGGCGCATTTAATGTCACGCACCAAAACGGGAGATTATCAACTTTCAGGAATTTTTGCTTCTTTTCCCTCTGATTTAGATGGTGAACTTAAGCGTTTTGGTATGAGAATAGGTAAATTTCAATCCGGTAATTCGCAATTGTACATTCGCAACAGAATTTTTACATTACAGTTTTTGATGGAATTGTATGGCTTTCCTATCGCTTCTGAAAGACGTACTTCTTCGGCTCTGTTTGCACGACGCTTGCATAAAGTGGGCGAAAATTTTATGATACGTGTACTGGGGCAATCGGATAGAACAATTACAACTATTTGGAATGACAGCCAAAATAATAAATTTCCTAAAGTAGAAAAAATTGCGCTTGTAAAGATTGAAGACCAAGACAGTATAGACACTCTTGATGAATTAAACGCGTTTCTTGACAGAGAAAATAAGGTGGCAATTGCCCGAATTACCTATCAACAACACGAATATTCGCCGACAAACGTTCGCCAAGACAGAGCGCTTTCCGTTCATACGCAAACAATTATTCATCCTGAATCTGGCATGGATATCACAAATTTAAACTTTTTGCGCGATACCTCATCGTTGATTTTGTCGCTCAACGATATATCAAAGGGTGAATATATCGGTAAAACAGTGTACAAAAGAACGGAAGTGATTGAAGGATCCGACACTGAAGAAAAAAGACTTAAAGTGTTTTATGCATGGCTTTTGAAGCATCAAAGAAGAATTATAAGCTACGGTGAAGAAACCTACACAAACTTTGTGCGCCTTTTTGAACATTATTTTGAAACTGTGCAATTTATTGATGCAGGAAATTCCTTGTATGTTTTGAAAAATGAGCTTATGTCTCGCTTTGCGTATATTCAACAGGCAAGAAAACTGCGTGATTTAGAAGAAATTGCAAGCAGAAATTTCAAAAATAAATTTCTCAGTTACGAAGAAATGTATGCTGAAGCTGTGCACGTTTTGCGTGAGTATAAATTTGAATTATTCATTTATTTTGATGACTTAGTTGCGACTGCTGTAAATATTACGGAGCTTATTTTAAACGATAGATATATTCAACGCAAGTACATTGAAAAAAGTGAGAAAGAACTTACTGCGCGCGGGCTGGAAATAAAGAAAAAATATAGAGCTTTGGTTCACCTTCTCGACGAATTTAAAGCCATACAAAAAACCCATAAAGCAGATTGATTATGCACGCATATTTTCTTGAAAGTACGTTGTGGAATACGTTTAAAATTGACGGCGCTGAATTTAATCATATGGTTAAAGTTATGCGTATTAAACAAAATGAAGAGTTTTTGCTTTTCGATGGTGAAGGCAGAAAAGCTCTGTGTTCAGTTGAAGAAATTTCAAAAAAATCTCTATTATTCAAAATAATTGAAGAGTATGTTGTTGAAGAAAATTCAAACAAAGTCATACTTGCTGCAGCGTGGACAAAGGCAGCTAGGCGTGGATTTTTATTTGAAAAAGTTGTGGAACTGGAAGCAAGTGAGCTTTGGCTTTGGTATGCCGATTACAGTCAATTTCCTTTGCCGAGTGAAGATTCTGAGACGGTTAGTTCTTGGAATACGCAACTTATTTCCGGCGTAAAGCAGTGTTTGAATCCTTTTTTACCTAAGCTGAGACTTTTTAAATCTCAGAAGCAGATGCTTGAAAAAGCAAAAGAATATAATCAGTTACATGTTTTAACTACTGATCCTGCACCAAACACTGTAGCTTACACAGCAGAGTATCTTTCCCCACAGGGAACGACTGTGCTTGTTATCGGCTCAGAGGGCGGCTTTTCATCGAAAGAGATTGAACTTTTTTCTGATTATAATGCTCAATTTTACACACTCGGTGAAAGAATTTTGCGTTATGAAACAGCGGCAATTTTAGCGCTTGGGCTACATTTTTGGCATAAAAACAATGTGTGAAAGTACCGGACGGATAGAACATTATGATGACAAACAGCTTGCTTTATCAATCACCGCTTGCAGAAAAAATGCGCCCGCACAAGCAAGAAAATTATATTGGGCAGCAGCACTTAAAGGATAAAATTTCTGCGCTTGTTCATGCAAAACGCTTGCCCTCGCTTTTGCTTTTCGGGCCTCCGGGGTGCGGTAAATCAACGCTTGCAATACTTCTTGCAAAAAGTCATAAACTTCCTTTTATTCGTATTTCAGCTCCTGAAGCCGGCTTGGCACAATTTAGAAAGAAGCTGAAAGACGGGCAATGTCTTATCCTTGATGAATTGCACCGTTTTTCAAAAGCGCAACAAGACTTCTTTCTGCCTATTCTTGAAGAAGGAAATGTAACACTTATCGCCACAACTACTGAAAATCCTTCGTTTTGTATCACAAGACAATTGCTTTCTCGCTTGCATTTGCTTAAGCTTAACTCTTTGGAAGAAGAAGACTTGATTCTTTTGGCGCACAAAACCCTTGAGCAATTAAATATTCAATTAGAAGAAGAAGTTATATCCTTGCTTGCACATATGAGTTATGGTTATGCGAGGGCTTTGCTTAATCTTATTGAATTTGTGTCTGAACTTCCTTTAGAAAAGCAAAATATTGAAGAAATAAAGAAAGCTT
>CAYJPB010000091.1:0-3750 GCA_964371955.1 uncultured Desulfovibrionaceae bacterium
GTTCGATAGTGCTGTCGATAAGATCGCCCACAAGTTGTTCTAATTTAGAACGGCTTATTTTCATAAGCATGTGTTTAGGACCTGATGCATCGGCAGTGATAAAGGGCAAGTTGATTTCTGTTTCCATGCTTGTGGAAAGTTCTTTCTTTGCGCTTTCTGCGGCTTCTTTCAAACGTTGGAGCGCCATTTTGTCTTGTGATAAATCAATTCCGTTTGATTTTTGGAATTCTTCTACCATATAATTAATGATACGCAAGTCAAAGTCTTCACCACCGAGGAAAGTATCACCATTTGTGGCACGTACTTCAACAACATTATCACCCACTTCAAGAATGGAGATATCGAATGTGCCGCCGCCTAAATCGAAAACAGCAATTTTTTCATTCGCTTTTTTATCAAAACCATACGCCAATGAAGCGGCTGTAGGTTCGTTAATAATACGTTTTACGTCCAAACCAGCGATACGGCCTGCATCTTTGGTGGCTTGGCGTTGTGCATCGTTAAAATACGCAGGAACGGTGATAACAGCTTCTGTCACTGTTTCGCCTAGATACGCTTCTGCATCGGCTTTCAATTTACCCAATATCATTGCTGAAATTTCAGGTGGGCTATAATCTCTTCCGTCAACTTGCACAGCGGCATCGCCGTTTGTTCCTGCAACAATTGCGTAAGGGGAATGATCTTTCCAACGTGAAACTTCAGGTGCATCTGCTCTACGTCCCATTAAACGCTTTACTGCAAAGATAGTACGTTCAGGGTTTGTCACTGCTTGACGTTTTGCTGTGTCGCCCACAAGTCTTTCTTTGTCTGTGATAGCCACGATTGAAGGGGTTGTACGTCCGCCATTTGGATTGGTAACGCACTTTGGCTCTTTACCTTCCATAATGTAAACGCATGAATTTGTTGTACCTAAGTCGATACCGATAATTTTACCCATAAAAATAAACTCCGTATATATAAATAAATTTGTTTTCGCTCTATAAGTTAATATCAATTTTTGTATCGTCTAGTGTTTTAATGAAATTTTTTTTGTTTTTGTGCATTATAATTATCTTCAATGAAGAAGATAGTATAGTAAAAATGTGCTAATATGCTGAAAAATAAAATTTAAAAATAAAGCTGTTCTATATATTGAAAAGTGATATCCATTTACAAAATCTGTGATATTCCTATTTGCTATTTCCATTTTTTTACAGTATAACCTTTCAGACAATAATGATATAATGGATTTTGATATGGCACACGATGTTTTTCTTATAACTTTTACTTCGCTTCAAATTAGTTTTTATTCAGTGCTTTTTTCTGCAATATTGGGTATACCGCTTGGCTTATGGCTATGCGGAAAAGGGCGGTTTCGCCTTATAGTGGGAACGGCATGTAACGCTCTTCAAGCTTTACCGACCGTGCTTATAGGCTTAACGGTGTATATGATAATTTCGCGCAAAGGAATTTTAGGCTTTTTGGGGCTTATGTATTCAATTGAAGCTATAATTATAGGGCAATGTATATTGATTATTCCTCTTGTGGCAATTCTTACACAAGTGGCTCTTGAAAGACTGGATAAAAGATATAAACGTACGGCTCTCACACTTGGCGCGGGTAAATGGTTGATGTATAGAACGCTTTTTATTGAAGCGCGTTTTGCACTTGTGGCTGTGCTTGTAACTGCTTTTGGCAGAGTTATCGGCGAAATTGGGGTGAGTATGATGCTTGGCGGAAATATTGCCGGATATACACGCACAATGACTACAACCATGTCGCTCGAATACGATAAAGGCGCTTTCGATCTTGCCATAAATTTGGGAATTGTTCTTTTATTGATAAGTCTTGCCGTGAATATTGCCCTCAAACTTCTGCAAGGTAAAGGACAGGAAGAAGACAGTGTTTGATATTAAGAAACTTACAAAAATCATAAAGAATAAAACTCTGCTTTCAATTGACGAACTTTTTTTGGAAGAGGGAAAATTACATACTCTCAAAGGTGAGAACGGTGCCGGAAAAACAACTCTTTTGCATATTCTTGCGCTTGTGAGCATGCCGACATCGGGAAATGTGAAATATAAAGGAAAAGAAATAGACTACTCTTCCGAAAAGCAGTTGCAAACATTACGCACAGAAATTGTGCTTATGGAGCAATCGCCCATTATGTTCACAGGCTCTGTAGAAAAAAATATCAGTTATGGCATGCATGCACGCAAAATACCAAAAAACATTCAGGCAAAAAAAATAGATGAAGTTCTTGAATTACTTGAAATAGCACATTTAAAACAATATAAAGCACACACATTATCGGGTGGTGAAACACAAAGGGTTGCCCTTGCACGAAGCCTTGTACTTGAACCAAAATGCCTTATTTTAGATGAACCCACGGCAAGTGTTGATAAGGAAAGCAAAGCAATTATTGAAAATATATTGAAAAATCTCACTCCCAAATGCACGCTTATTATGACAACACATAATGATGAGCAAAATACCTTGCTTTCTCAAAATACAATAACCTTAGAAAAGGGTTTATTAAAATAGCAAGTTTTGTAAGACTTGACTTTCTCACAGAAATAGAGGAAGATATAAATCTTGAAGAAGCAAAAGGGTGTTTATGGATGTTTATGCTATAATTCCGGCTCGTTATAAGAGTACACGCCTCGAGGGGAAACCCTTGGAGCTTATAAATGGTAAACCTATGTTCTGGCATGTCTATTCGCAATCTTTGAAAGTGAAGTTTAAAAAGGTGTTCCTTGCAACCGATGACGAGCGTATTCAAAAAGAAGCGGAAAAGCTTGATGTGCCTTGTGTTATGACAAGCGCAGAACATGCTTCCGGCTCAGACAGAATTTGTGAGGCGGCTCAATTATTACAATTGCCCGAAAGCTGTATTATCGTGAATGTGCAAGGCGATGAACCGCTTATTAAACCAGAAATGCTCAATCAACTTGTGCTTCCTTTCAAGCAAAAACCCGGAGTGCAGGTAACAACTTTGGCGCATAAACTTGATTCTGTTCGCGATGTAGAACGATTTCTTTCGCCGAATACGGTAAAAATTACGCTTGACATTAATAATAATGCCCTATACTTTTCCCGTTCCCCCATTCCTTTTGTTCGTGATGCGGGGGAGAGGGTAAACTTCTATGCGCATGTTGGGCTATACGCTTTTCGCCATGAAGTTTTAAAAATGTTTACTTCACTTGCCCCCACAGAATTAGAACTCACGGAAAAACTTGAGCAATTGAGGCTTTTGGAAAATAATATTCAAATTCATGTAGTCAGTACCGAGCATTATTGCGTAGGTGTTGATACGAAAGAAGACTTGGAAAAAGTTCGTGCTCTTATGAAATAGTTGAGGATTATATGGCAGCAAATCTCACAAAAATACGTAAAGAAGCAAGCCTTATCGGTACTTATATTAAGCAAGATAAAGTTTACCCGGCGCTTATGGCTTTAAAAAATGCACTAGTGGCCTATATCGGCACACCGCTTATGCGCCAAGAAAAAGAAGAATTTGGAAGATTTATTGACGAGGGGGCACGCAATATTATGCTTAATCCGCGCGTCAAGCAAGAATTCCCTATGGACATACGCCTCACTCCCGGTAAAGAAAAAGACTTGCTCGATACCGTGAATATCATGCTTGAATCTTTCACCGACGATCTTGCTGCAGTGGCAAACATTGCATTGAAAGATTTACAGGCAAAGCAACAGCAAATGCTCAACGAGGGGCTCGATCTCTACGCTAAAGGCAAGGAGCAAGAAGCG
>CAYJPB010000091.1:3760-8380 GCA_964371955.1 uncultured Desulfovibrionaceae bacterium
TGCAGTTTGAAAATGTGTATAAAGACGAGCATACTTCCGGTGCCGACCTTGCCAAAATTGCCGATTTGTATATGGATGATAAGAAATATACCGAAGCGGCACATTACTTTGAGCAAGCAATACGCATAGAACCGGATAATGCAGACTATTACAATAAAATTGCAATCGCTCTTCGTCGTATAGGTAGATACGATGAAGCGGAACAATATTACTTTAAAGTTTCAAAAATTATAGGAAAGTGTGACAGCCTTTTCTTCAATCTTGCCCGTCTTTATTTGGAATGGGGCAAAGATGCAAAGGCAATTCAAGCGGCAGAAGGTGCATTAAAAATGAACCCCAATTTTCAAGAAGCACAGAAACTTATCAACTATGTGCATAAACAAGCCGCAAAAGAAAAATAAGATACTTTTATTTTAAAGAGTTATTTATGAAAGAAAAAAGTGCGCATCTTACTTTTGATAATCACGAATTTGCAAATTTATTGTTCGGGCCTTTAAATTCTCATCTTGAATTTATGGCAGATGTGACGGGAACATCGATTTCCTCCCTAGGCAATGAACTTTTTATCAAATCAAGCGACAAAAATATTTCTCAAAAAGAATTAGACGCGATAGCAAACGCATTCACACAGTGTTACTCGCTTGTAAAAGAGGGCTACATTGTAAAAACAGAAATGCTTGAACAGGCATATACTCTGCTTAAAGAAAAACCGAATGCAAATGTCAGTTCAGAATTTACGAACAATACTGTTATCAAAGCGCCAAAGAAAACAATTATCGCTCGCAATTCATCGCAAAAACATTATATTGATTTAATGCAGAAAAATGAAATTGTATTTGGCATAGGCCCAGCCGGAACGGGTAAAACCTATCTTGCTGTGGCAATGGCTTTGCATTATCTTATGACAAAAAGAGTAAAGAAAATTATTCTCACACGTCCCGCTGTAGAAGCAGGGGAAAAGCTTGGTTTTCTTCCCGGCACAATGACAGATAAGGTAGACCCTTACTTACGCCCACTTTTTGATGCTCTTGACGAAATGCTTGGGCACAGCCAATTTGTTGCAAGGCAAGAAGCGGGTATGATTGAAATTGCTCCTCTTGCATTTATGCGTGGGCGCACGCTTTCCGACGCCTTCTTGATTTTGGACGAAGCGCAAAATACCACTCCCGAACAAATGAAAATGTTCCTTACACGTATGGGTTTCGGTTCACGCATGGTGATAACGGGCGACGTCACGCAAATCGACTTACCGCCTACACCTATATATGACGGCAACCAACAAGGGCGTTTTGCACCGCGAGTTGTGCGCTCCGGTTTGGTGGAAAGTTTGCAAATATTGAAAAACACTCATGGAATTGGTATATACAATTTCAGTAACTCCGACGTTGTGCGCCACCCTATGGTGAGCCGCATTGTAAGCGCATATGATACATACAAAAAAGATTAATTTCACACTAAAAGAATTTCTTGCGATTTTTTCAGATTCCATTAAATTCCATTATGCCGGCTTATATACGTGGAGTATCTTTGTCGTAATTTTCGTTCTTTCGCTCATGGTTGGCGTGCGCTTGCAAACAAGTGATGAAATGTTTATGGCAGGCGAAATAGCCACAAGTGATGTCTATGCCGAAAGAACTTTGCGTGTGGAAGATCCTTATGCAACGCAATTGCGGCGTGAGCAAACAATGGCACTTCAACCTATTATATTCGATTTGAACAGAAAAAATATTCAAAATTTCAGAGAAGATATAATAGCCTTACTCACAAGTATTTCTTCACACGGGCTAGATATTGACAGTCTTACCGATATACAAAACGCGTTTAATACGCAACATGGCACAGAATTTGAGCGCGATTTTTTTGCGGTTTTTGCCTTTCCCGAAACACAAGAATATATGGTTTCACAGCTTATTCCCTTTGCTGAAAATATCTTGATAAACGGTATTTTTGCCGATAAAAATCAAATTGTGTCAATATCATCGGCTATTTTGCTGCGTGATTCTGAAACAGGCAGTGAATCTTTACTCATTCCCAGTAATAATCCCTTACCGGACTTAAATTCTTTTTATCTCACCGTAAGTCAAGAGCTTAGCCGTTCAAACTTAGAGGAAAGAGAGCGTTTGGCTCTTTTGAAGTTGGTTGAAGTGCTTGCTCAGCCCACGCTTATTGTAAATAATCAAGCTTCGCTGGAAAGAGCTTCAAGTATTGTTTCCGCTGTTCCTCCCATTTATTATTACATTCAGCAGGGCGAATTGATTGCAGCTGAGGGTGATTTAATCAGCAGAGAACAACAATTGAAAATGCAAACCATGTACAGATTCACCGCGCGTGGGCTTGATATTACAAAGTTTGCCGGAACTTTTATTCTTGCACTTGCCTTTACATATGGCCTATTTTTCTCGCCTATGGGCTCAACCGGCTCACGTTTGTACCACAAAGCACAATTATTCATTGCTTTTCACCTGCTCACTTTTGGATTGATAGCCTTTGTGTACGGAATATTTTTACAAACGTATATTCAACCGTCGGAAACGCTTATATGGGGGCTTGCCTTCCCTGTTGCCGGCTGTATAGGCCTTTCTTCGCTTGTTTTTTCAGCTCGTCGCTATTTTAGTTTGAGCATCCTCCTTTCTTTATTTACAACGCTTCTCTTACAGGGCGACCTTGCGCTGTTCTTGTACTACTTCTTAGGCGCAATGATGAACACCCTCCTTATTTTCAAATCTCAGAGCCGACAGGATGTTGTACGTGGCACAATGCTACTCTTTTGCGCACAAATACTCTTCGGGCTAGGTGCTGTTCTCTTTAGTCAGATGGATTTCAGACTTTTACCGCAAGCTTTTATTGCGGTATTAGTCAATTCTGTTCTTTCCCTATTCGTAATATTTGCGTTTAGCCCCATTATAGAAATGCTCTTTGGACTAACCACACGTTTTAGACTTATGGAGCTCATGAACCTTGAACAACCTCTTTTACAAGAGCTTATGATGACAGCACCGGGTACTTATCATCACAGTGTTATCGTCTCAAATCTTGTGGAATCAGGCGCGAATGCCATTCATGCCAACAGTTTGCTATGCAAAGTTGCCGCGCTCTACCACGATATAGGGAAAATTGTTCGACCCGACTATTTTATTGAAAATCAAATAAATATTCCGAATAAACACGACGCCTTAGCTCCTGCTATGAGTGCGCTTATTCTTATATCACATGTAAAGCAAGGCGTTGAGCTTGCAGAAAAATATAATCTCGGCAGAGAAATCACCGAACTTATCAAGCAACACCACGGTGACAGATGTATTACATATTTCTATAACAAAGCCGTGAAAGCTCATAAAGGCGAGGGAGAAGTTCCCCATGAAACCGACTATTCCTATCCCTATCATAAACCACGTACAAAAGAAGCCGCTATTCTCATGCTTGCCGATGTTGTTGAGGCTTCAAGCAGAACTCTTTCAGACCCTACACCTGCGCGCATACAGTCACACGTTCGCACTATGATACACAATATACATACAGAAGGACAACTTGATGATTCAGAACTCACTTTCAAGGATTTAACACTTGTCGCTGAATCGTTCACTCGTATTCTCAATGGGCTCTTCCACCAACGTATAATTTATCCCGAAAAAGGGAAGTAGGTTTCCCCTTTTCCCCAAACCCCCTATCCCCTTCCTTTAAAAACTTTTTAATATCACCGCTTATAATCCTATACAATTTGTTAATTCTGGGTGGCGGTGAGAAATACTTCGATTCAACAGACCGGAAAGATTAACTTCAATGGTAAATGAAATATATAAAAATAGTGTAGACAAAATTTAAAAGGAGACCCCATCGCCACCCACAAAGAACTTTAACCGCAGTATTTAATGCGATGGTATTAAAAAGTTTTTTAAGGAGAGGTTGGGGGTTTGGGGGCAGGACTCACCTGACGGGAGAACCTTATTTTTTCCCAAAAATATGGTTCTCCCTCCCCCAAGAAAAAAACATGAAATATTTTTCAATAAGTTTAGGTTGCCCGAAAAACAGGGTAGCCACAGAAAGGTTGCTGGGGTCACTACCTTTGGTTCAAATGGTTGATGATTGCTTTGATGCCGATGTAGTGCTCATTAATACGTGTGCTTTTATTGCGCCGGCTATTCAAGAAACGGTTCAGACAATATTGGCGGTGGTTGAGGATATGGCGAGCATGAAGAAGCGTCCATTCTTAGCTGTTGCCGGCTGTTTTGCGGGCAGATTTGATGTTAAAGAGCTCAGAAAGGAAATTCCGGAAGTGGACTTGTGGCTTGAGCCGAGTGATTTGGAAAACTGGGCGGCGATGATGTGCCATGCTTTACAGTTGCCGACACCAAGAATCAATCGTCTTGTAAGCACATTACCTTCATATGCATGGTTGAAGATCGGTGAGGGATGTACGCATAATTGTTCGTTTTGTACAATTCCGTCAATTCGGGGTAAGCACACTTCGTATGATAAAGACTTCCTTATAAGGGAAGCACGTAAGATTGCCAAACAAAATGTAAAAGAAATTATCCTTGTCGCGCAAGATGTAACGTCGTGGAAAGATGTTGGTAAAGATTTTGCGCACAATACAGATGATAAAAACAGCCTAATAAGAAA
>CAYJPB010000092.1:0-8282 GCA_964371955.1 uncultured Desulfovibrionaceae bacterium
ACCTTCGTAGATAAGGTCAACAATGAGTTTCATTTCGTGTAAACATTCAAAGTAAGCGATTTCAGGTTGGTATCCTGCTTCTACAAGTGTTTCAAAGCCGCATTTAATAAGTTCGGAAACACCACCGCAAAGTACGGCTTGTTCGCCGAAGAGGTCGGTTTCGGTTTCTTCACGGAAAGTTGTTTCGATAACACCTGAACGTGTTCCACCAACGCCTTGAGCGTAAGCAAGAGCTTTTTCCATGGCTTTACCGCTGGCATCTTGGTAGATAGCAACAAGACATGGAACGCCGCCGCCTTCGGTGTAAGTACGACGAACGAGATGGCCGGGGCCTTTAGGAGCGATAAGGAAAACGTCAACATCTTTTGGGGGTTCAATTTGGGCAAAGTGAATGTTGAAACCGTGTGCAAAGAGGAGTGATTTTTCAGGGGTGAGGTGTGGAGCGATTTCATCGGCATATACTTTTGCTTGGAATTGATCGGGCAATAAAATCATGATGAGATCGGCTTTTTTTGCGGCTTCTGCAACGGGAAGCGGTTCAAAACCGTGTTCTTTTGCCAATTCGTAGTTTTTACCGCAGGGGCGTTGTGCAACGATAACGTTCACACCGGAATCACGCAAGTTTTGTGCGTGTGCGTGCCCTTGTGAGCCGTAACCGACGATGGCAACTGTTTTGCCTTTTAATACGTTGATGTCTGCATCTTTTTCATAATACGTTTTCATAATCAATCCTTTTTAAATATTTTTCTTATATTGAAACCTTTGCATAACGAATTGTGCAGAGGTCTCATATTGCAAAACTCAAGTGCAGTACAAGAGATTTCCGAAATTTTCACAAGGCGATACTATACGAGTTATTTTATCGCCTGTCAAGTTCATTAATTTGGGCTTTTTGCGTGCTGTATGCAAGCTCAAGGAGGAATTTTTTGGCTTATTTTAATTAAATTGACCTTATCGTGCATGAGTGCTATAGATGAGTTTATGAACAAAGAGAAAATAGAAATTTTGGCACCTGCCGGTGATTTGTCGTCTTTTTTAGCGGCTATGGCTGCCGGTGCAGATGCCGTCTACCTTGGATTAAAGCACTTTTCCGCTCGTATGAATGCCGATAATTTTAGCACAAGTGAACTGGCTAAAATGAATGAATTGGCGATGAGCGAAAATCGCAAAATATTTATTGCTTTCAACTCACTCCTCAAACCCAATGATATTCACGCCGCCGCACGCCTTATTGCACGCCTTGAGAGAGATGTGAAGCCACATGCGCTTATTGTGCAAGACTTAGGTATGCTTGAACTTGCAAGACAAGCAGGCTTTTCCGGCGAATTGCATTTATCGACACTCTCAAACGTTACACATGCAAAAGGGCTTGAAGTTGCAAAATCTCTGGGCGCACAAAGAGTAATTCTTCCCCGAGAATCTACAATTGATGAAATTAAAGAAATTTCAGAAAAATGCCCCGAAGAAGTAGATCTTGAACTTTTTGTACACGGCGCATTATGTTTTTGTGTATCAGGAAGATGTTATTGGTCGAGTTATATGGGTGGCAAAAGCGGACTGAGAGGGCGCTGTGTTCAACCATGTCGCCGTGTGTATACGCAGGGCAAGAGAAAGGGCAGATATTTTTCAAGCTTAGATCTTTCCTTAGATGTTCTCACACGAACACTTCTGGAAGTTCCTAAAGTTGTTTCATGGAAGATTGAGGGTAGAAAAAAAGGCAGTCACTATGTCTATCACACAGTTTCAGCCTATAAAATGTTGCGTGATGAGGGCGATAATCCACAAGTGAGAAAAGATATTGACGAACTTTTGGATATGGCACTCGGAAGGCCGCGCACGCATGCAGGCTTTCTACCGCAAAAAGATAAAGTTATTACTTCCGTGAACGAGCAAACATCTTCGGGTATGCTTATAGGGCATGTTCAATTTGCGCCGCCTGAGAAAAAGCAAAAAATGGGTCTACCCTTTATAAAACCTCGCCTTGAACTACAGCCTTACGACTATTTACGTGTGGGATATGAAGACGAATCGTGGCACTCAACTATTTCTGTCACACGTAAAGTTCCAAAAGCAGGCACTTTTCCTTTGAAGTTGCAACAAAGAAAAATGCCAAAACCCGGAACGCCCGTGTTTCTGATCGATCGCAAAGAGGCTGAACTGCAATCTCTATTAAAACAATGGCAAAGAAGGCTAGAAAAAACTAAGGGGCTTGGAGAAAAAGGTTCAACAAATGTTGAGCTGAAACTCGCCTTCCCCGAAACTGCACGACATAAAAATCAACTCAATATACATTTACGTTCAAGCCTTCCGCAAGGAAAAGAAACGCGCCTTGCACGCTCTTCGGTTATGGGCATGTGGCTTTCTTCGGGCACATTGAGAGGAATTTCAAAAACGGTTGTTTCACGAGTTTCGTGGTGGTTGCCGCCTGTTGTTTGGCAAAATGAAGAAGATCAATATAAGCGTTTAATTGATGAAGCCATGCGCAAAGGTGCGTATATGTTCGTTTTGAACGCTCCGTGGCAAGTGGGCTTTTTTGAAGATAAAAATGTGAAGCTTGTTGCAGGACCTTTCTGTAATATCACCAATAAAGCCGCATTAATGCTTTATAAGGATTTGGGATTTGAGGCAGCTATTGTAAGCCCTGAGCTCAACAGTGAAGATTTTCTTGCTTTGCCTTATCAGTCGCCACTCCCTCTTGGCGTTGTGGTGTCGGGCTGTTGGGCAATGGGAATTGCAAGACACGGACTGAGCGGACTTAAAGCAAACGAGGCATTCCAAAGCCCCATGCGTGAACAGTTTTGGGCTCGTCACTATGGGCAAAATTTGTGGATATATCCCAACTGGTTGTTGGATATTTCCGCACATACTCAAGAATTGAGCAATGCAGGCTATTCTTTCCTTGTACGCATGGAAGAATCGTATCCGCATGATTTACCGCAAGCGAAAAGAACTTCAGAGTTCAACTGGTCAAATCCATTATTATAGCTTATAAGAACAACTTGCAAGAATTAAAATATAAAACCTCTGTACAGTGAATTGTGCAGAGGTTTAACATTAATTATCACTTAAATTAAAGTAATGTCCATTACTCGCAATATACGTCGATCCGAAGTATAGCCATTTTTTTTAAACTATGTAATATTAGAATGTTGCACACTCTCCGATGGAGAGCAGTCTGATAAGGTTTCCAAAGGAGATTATCTCCTTTGGCCCCGCCGGAGGCGAATATAATCCATGTCAACATCATCTTAAATCGATATTTTGGCTATAATTCGGATTGACGTGACTCGCAATATACCACTTTCACAAAATTGCTGATGTGCGTATCAAAATCTTCAAGAATTGTTTTTGCCTTTGTGCTGTTGCATGCGGCATAATGCTCTTCAAGCAAAGATTTGAGGCTTGCAATATCTTCATTCTCAAGATTGTTCACACAGATATTGTTCGGGTTGATTTTTTGGAGCATTTCTTCATGGTTTTCATAGATATAGATAACGCCTCCAGTCATACCGGCAGCAAAGTTATAGCCGCATGAACCAAGGATTACAACCGTTCCGCCTGTCATATATTCACAACCGTGCTCGCCAACGCCTTCTACAACCACTGTTGCACCACTGTTGCGCACTGCAAAACGTTCTCCGGCTTTACCGCTGGCAAAGAGTTTGCCCGATGTTGCGCCGTAAAGCACAACATTGCCGAGAATGGATTGATTTTCAAAGTTGACGTGCGGAATGTTGGGGTTTTTCTTTGCTTCAATACTTATTGTTCCACCGCAAAGTCCTTTTCCTACATAGTCGTTTGCGCTTCCGTTAAGTTTTAGCGTAAGCCCTTTAGGTGCAAAAGCGCCAAAGCTTTGCCCTGCTGTTCCCGAGCAATTGATAGTGATAAAATCGTCTTCAAAATCTTGGTAAGAAAGCGCCATCAATCCTGCGATGCTTGTACCGACGGCTCTGTCGGTATTTTTAATTTCCTGATGTGTTTCATACATTGTTTTATTTGCAATGGCTTCTTTGGCTTGCGCATAAATGTTTTCTTCCCAATCCGCGATTTCTATTGGACGGTATATGCTATTGCTTCTTTTATTGTAGGGAAGATTTTGAAAAAGAATTGACATATCAAGTCCTTTTGCTTTTGTTGGCAAGAGGGCGTGATTTATTTCGAGCAAGTGCGCTTGCCCAATAAGTTCATCTATTGTGGCAAAACCTAAACTTGCAAGATATGCTTGTGTTTCTTTTGCAAGAAAAGTGAGATAGTTTTCAATATGTTCGGGCTTTCCTTGAAAGCGTTCTCTTAAATTATCTTCTTGTGTGCAAATTCCGGCAGGGCACATGCCTTTATAGCATTGTCTGCACAATATACAGCCCATGCTCACAAGCAGTGAAGTGCCGAAAGCAACGCTGTCTGCACCAAGCATAAAGGCGGTGACAATATCCTTACCCGATTGTATTTGCCCGTCTGTCTGCAAGGTTACTTTGTGGCGCATGGTATTTGCGATAAGCGCTTGATGTACTTCAGCAAGCCCAAGTTCCCACGGCAAGCCGACGTGATAGATGGAAGAAAGTGGCGCAGCGCCTGTTCCGCCGTCATGCCCTGAAATACAAATGCTGTCTGCTCCTGCTTTCACAACACCCACGGCAACAGTGCCGATACCGGCTTGAGCTACAAGTTTTACCGATACTTTCAAGCCTTTACGCAATTTCTTTATGTCGAAAATAAGCTGTGCCAAATCTTCAATAGAGTAGATATCGTGATGGGGAGGAGGGGAGATGAGCGATACATTTTCTTTGGTGTGGCGCACTTTTGCAATATAAGGTGTAACTTTGTGTGCAGGAAGTTGTCCGCCTTCACCCGGTTTTGCGCCTTGGGCAATTTTAATCTGTACTTCATCGCCTGCCGCAAGATATTCGGCTGTTACGCCAAAACGCCCCGAAGCTATCTGGCGAATACGTGAACAAAGATCTTTTGCTTTTCCGCGAGACAAAGAACGTTCAATTTCTTCGCCACCCTCACCGCAGTTTGAACTTAAACCAAGGCTGTTGAAAGCGCGTGCAATACATTCATGCGAATCTTTGCTGAGCGCCCCAAGTGACATCGGCGCACTGTAAAATCTTTTTCTGATAGATTCAACACTTTCCACTTGCGAAAGTTCTATGGCTTGTGTTTCCACAAACTTGCATACTGAGCGTAAAGTGATATTTTCTTCTTGTTTTGCAAGCAATTTCGTATAGGCTTCAAAGAAATTATAATTATTGTCAACAACAGATTTTCTCAAAGTTGAACAAACTTCTTTTGACCAAATATGCTTGTCTGACTTTGAAGCGTCACGAGTATTGATAACAAAAGACAAAAATCTTTCGTAATTTTCTGTATAAATATCTTCAAGCGAAGTGCCGCCTATTCGAGAAAGCGTATTTGTAAAATATTTATTGATGATACCTTCCTCTAAACCGATACATTCAAAAGATTTAGAGCCGATAAAGGATGAAAGCGCAGAAACACCGAGTCGAGCAAATACTTTCAATAAGCCCTTTTCCAAAGCTTGGTGGTATCTGTCAATAGCCGTGTGAACATCGTGATTATCTTTAATTTTCTTTTTATTTGCATGATTCTTGATTGCTGCAAAAGCGGCGTAAGGATAGACGGCATTCGCTCCGAATGAGAAGAGTAAAGCCATGTGCATAACCTCATAGGCTTGACCCGTTTCAACCACAATATCACAAGAATGACGCAACTTTTTATGCATAAGCTCTTGATGCACGGCTGCAACCGCCAATAAAACAGGTAAGGGCATTGTGTCTTTTGTAATGTCGCTGTCTGAAAGCACAAGAATTTTAGCGCCGTTTTCGGCAGCATTTGCCGCAAGTTCGCAAAGGGTATCTAATGCTTTTATAAAACCGCTGTATCCTGCGTGCAGTGGCATGGTAATGCTGAGCGATTGTGTTTTGAGTTTGCCGCCGCTTCGTATTTGATCGAGGCTTGACTTAAATAAGAAAGGACTTGGCAAGGAGTAAAACATTGCTTGTTCGCTTGCATCTTCAAAAATATTTGCTTTACCGCCAAGATTTGTTTTGAGCGACATAGAAAATTTTTCGCGTATAGGATCGATTGATGGATTTGTTACTTGCGCAAAAAGCTGTTTAAAATAGTTGAAAAGCATTTGTGGTTTTGAACTCAGCACCGCTAAAGGTTCATCTAAGCCCATTGCGCCGACGGGTTCTTCCTTTGTTTGCACCATAGAAAGAATCGTGGATTCAGGTGATTTTTCTCCATAACCAAACAATTCAAAATAATGTCCGTTTTCAAGCAAGCTTTCGTATTCCTTACAGCTTGCACAATCAACATATAAACGTTTTTCATTTAAAACTTTTGTGTAATCAGTCGCTTCAAAAAGTTCTTTTTTGATTTCTTTGTCATAGAGCACGGCATTATTTGCAAAGTCAACCACAAGCAATGAACGCGGTGCAAGTTGCCCATGCTCCTTATATTCTGAGGGTGAATGTTCGTCTTCGCTGAGAGTATCTATAACACCTGCTTCCGAAGAAAGAATGATGATATTGTCTTTTGTGATGGAATAACGACAAGGGCGAAGACCGTTTCTGTCAAGTGAAGCGCCTATCTTACTGTGTCCGTCAGTGAATACCATAGTTGTGGGCCCGTCCCAAGGTTCCATAAGCGGTTCGTTATATTCATAATAAGCATTTTTTTTCAGCGTGCTTTCATCGTCATTCGCAAAAATAGGTTCGGGAATCATGGTGGTGATTGCCCTTTCAACAGAATATCCGCCATGAAGCAAAAGTTCAAAAACATTATCGAAAGCGCCGGAATCACTTGTTGTTGGGTGAATACAAGGAAGCACAGATTTAAGATTTTCTCCTAAAGCAGATGATTTGAGAGCATTTTCCCTAATGTTCATGTGTGTGGTATTTCCACGAATGGTGTTTATTTCTCCATTGTGTGCAACATGTCTGAATGGTTGCGTTAAATGCCATGAGGGTTTTGTATTCGTGCTGAAACGTTCGTGGAAAATTGCAAAAGTTACCTTAAAAGCCTCGTCAGATAAATCCGTATAAAAGCTACCCAAGTTTTTACCCGGCATAATTCCCTTATACACGATGCTTTTTGAAGAAAGGCTTGCGATATGAAGTAAACCTAGATCAAGTGAATATTTCTGCAAAACTTCAATTGCTTCTTTTTCTATTTGCCTTCTTAAAATAAAAAGATATTGTTCTATATTTTCATCATTGACTAATGGATTTTCACTCACAAAAAGAATTTGCATAAATTCCGGCAAAGCAGCAAGCACCTTACGGGAAACTACATTGATATCCGTCGGTACTTCACGAGTTGTTTCAATTCTGAACAAATGTTTTTTTGCAACACTTTCCACACAGTCCATCAAAAGATCGTGCTGAAAACTATCGTAAGGAAGAAAGAAAAAACCAATGCCCCAATGCGTATTTTTTTCTAAAATTTTAGGAAATTCTTTACTGAAAAATGTGTGTGAGATAGGAAAAAGTATACCCGAACCGTCAGACATCTTCTTATCTTCTTCTTGTCCGCCCCTGTGTGTGAGTTTTGACATTGCTGAAAGTGCGTACTCAACAATTTTATGGTCGGGTTTATTTGAAATATCCCCTACAAAGCCTACACCGCAGGCATCGTGTTCATTGTTGGGGTAAGAATTTGGATTATAAAGTGATTTTTTCTGCTGGGGTTGAGTGTTGTTCATTGTTTTTTCCTTAAAGTTTAACGCTGTTTTTTCTTTTTTTTCATTTTTTTCTTTTTTTAGATTTGTATTTCAAGAGGTTGTATTTTAAAAATCTAAAATGAAGTATATTTTATATGATTTTTTATATTTTATTTTTGTATTTCAAAAGTTCTTATTGTAATTTTCCTTGAAAAGCGTATTTCAATATTTTTTTTCGTGCCTTCGGCGATCCAAGAGGGCGCTAACGGGCGTGCCGCCCTTGTGTGCCCTCTTGGAGAACACCCACATGCCCTGCTTAAATCGTCACTAAGCCCCACACTCACTTGACCAAAATTTGTATTATTTCATGCAAGTTCTTGCTCCTCTCATCAGTGAAGTGAGTGTGGGGAAAGGCAAGTGACGATTGTTGCAAGCCTAAAGGCTTGCGTTTGACTCAGTGGTTTTCATTGAAGATTATACCCCATTCGGTAGAAAAAAATTCCTCCGACTTTTCAATCGAGGCGCTTCCCACCGCCACCCTGTATCTACAAAACAGCCACCGACTTAAAAGCGGTGGTATTAAAAGTTAGCAAAG
>CAYJPB010000093.1:0-8209 GCA_964371955.1 uncultured Desulfovibrionaceae bacterium
CGGCAAGAATTTTTCCACGATGACGAATAATTCCTTCATTTGACAGTAGTTCTATAACTTTTTCTTCGTCATAATTTGCAACTATGCTAGGATTAAATTCATCAAAAGCAAGTCTGAAATTTTCTCGTTTTTTGAGTATAGTTATCCACATCAATCCTGCCTGAAATGATTCCAATATGAGCATTTCAAACAATTTATTATCATCGTGAACAGGCTTTCCCCACTCATTGTCATGGTAAGCCGTATATATCTCTGAGCCATCAAGCCATGCACATCTATTTTTATTATCCATAGTCCCTCTTTATAGCAGTCCTATTTTCTTTTCTTAGATGGTGTCGTCAAATTCAAAAATTTTGTGGAATTTCCAATAAAAAGAGATTTTTACGAAGTGCAATCTATCAAAACATACCTAACTGAGCAAGAAATCATCTTTTTAGTTGAAGTAATCTTCTTACTACTCTTTCAATGTTGACTTTATTTGCTTATCATAAAACTCTTTAAAATCATCTTGCTCTAAAGGTTTTGCATAATAGTACCCTTGAATTATATCACAACCCATTTTTTTGAGTATTTCTAATATTTCAAGTGTTTCCACACCTTCGGCAACTGTTTCTAATTTAAGATTCTTTGCAAGCTGAATGGCACTGTTCACAACTGCAATACTGCGATCATGCGCTTCAATATTGCTAAAAAAGCTTTTGTCAAGTTTGAGCACGTTTATGGGAATATTTTTCAAAAGTCCCAGCGAACTATAACCCGAACCGAAGTCATCCATCAAAACAAGGAAGCCTTTTTCTCTTAAGTCGTGCACTATATTTATCAAATCGGCTTCATTTTCAAGCATACTGCTTTCAGTGATTTCAATGCCTAAATATTGGGGGCTTATCTCATATCTTTTACAAATCTCTGTTAAGTTTGCCACAAAGGTAGAAGAAAAAATATGCTTTCTTGAGAAGTTTACGGAAATAATTATGGCCTCCCTGCCTTCTGCAATCCACGCACGTAAATAATTGCAAGCCTGTTCAAACATATATAAATCCAGTTTAATGATAAACCCATTTTGCTCAAAAATAGGAATAAATTCATCCGGGCGCATCATGCCCTCAGGCGTTTTCCAGCGTACAAGAGCCTCCGCTCCGACAAGTGCATCTTTTTTCAAATCAAGTTCCGGCTGTAAGAACATGACGAATTCTTTATTATCCAGAGCTTTTTCCATGCGATTTTCTATTGCTTTTACTTTGATTTCATTCTCTAAAAATTCTTCTGAGTAAACACTTATAAGAGATTTTGTTTCTTTTGCGTAATGGTGAGCAATATTCACTCTTTCTATAGCTGTGGATATGTCTGTGTTGCTGTGTGCATCAAAATAATAGACGCCCATAACAATGCGAAGATTGAAATGAAAATTTTCCCCTAAAAGAGCATAAAGTCTCTTTTGATAATTTTCGCTCCAGTTTTCAATTTTTTCATCTTTATCGGTAAGCATTACTAAGAATTCATCGGAATGTATATGTGCACATAAACATTCACTATTGCTTTTGTCTTCAATAGCTTTTGCCATATATTTTAAAATTTTATCGCCTTCTTTTTCGCCAAGAGCTTCATTTATCAATCTAAATTTTTCTACATCAAATTTAATCAGCAAGAATTTCTTCGTGCTGTTGTGCTCCATAAAATCTTTTGAATCAAGCTTGAACTTGATTAATGTATTTATTCCCGCTATTTGAGACACATAGGCGATTTCTGAAATTCTTGCCAGAGTGCGACTTTGCGATGAATTTATGATAAAACCAAAAACTGAAACAACAAGCATAACAAAAACAGATATAATAGCCGTGACTATAACAATATTATTTGTGGTCGATTGTGTGACGGCTTCGGGGATAATATACATTATCATCCAATCTTGTATGCCTACAGGCTTATACAAAATACTGTGCGACTCACCATCAAAATGAACTGAGGCTCGCCCTCTAGTGGCATTTGTTATATCTTGTTTAAAGCTTTCAAATTCATCAGAGTGTATAATGTTGCCTTTTTCCATGCGTGAATATAAGTTAGATAAGGGGATAAAATCAGAATCGTTGACGTTATTTGCAATAATATTGCCCTCCGAATCAACGATAAGATTTGCCTTAACTCCGCTGATATTATCGCCAAGCATGGCATTAAGTGTATCAATATAGATAAGTCCGGCAAGAACACCGCGGGTTTCACCATACGCAATCATTGGAGTGGCAAGAATTATTGCTTCTTGATTGTTAAAGTCTAAAGCGAGAGGGCCCTCAATCACGGTTTGTCCGTTCATAGCTTCATGAAAAAAGTCATACGCAGCAAGATCGCCTATTTCGGAATCGCTCCCAACTCCATATCCATAGGGATTTATAACTACCATATAGTTAAAACTGCGCGAGAGGAATCTATAGTGATCTGATTCAAAATTAATATAACGCAAATAGTCCCACACAGGCAAAAGAGAAGCCGAAGACTCAAGCAAATTTGTGTCAAATTCAAAATTTTGCCGAAAAGTTCCGGCATTATTATCAAGCAAAGATTCGAGATTGGTTTGAGAGAGATCGTCAATTTTATCGCTTATGTATATATTATAGAAAAAAACAGAAACTATAAGTACAAGAACCGAACTTGCTATAGCTAAAGGAAGCGTAAACTTAATTTTTTTATTCATAAAAACAAATCCTAAAAGCATTAGATGATAAAGTAAAAAAGCATCATATTCCTCATGTAACACTTATTGCTCATGACTATAATCCCACATTATAAAAATAGCAAGTTTTATTGAATGATTTTTTATATTTAATAACTATATGTTTTTATGGATTAATTTGCTCTTGCAAGTAATTTACATAATCATCCGCGGCGCTTTTCACATCAGCTCCGTTAAAAATATCTTGAAGCATTTCATACCAAGCCACTCTTTGCTGTGGCCATGCAGGGGTTACTTGGTAATAATCACCAAGGTTAGTAAGAAAAGATGTGTATATTTGCATTCTTTCTTCATCATCTGTTCCTGCATAAACATTTCCATAGGATTGATTTACAGGAAAAAAATTAGTGGCTCTGATACTTTTTCCTCTTTGAATAGGGTCGGTTACCAAAAATTCAATAAATTTCTTTGCAGCTTCCACTTTTTCCATATCGCCTTTATTAAAAATACCAAAACCCCATATTCCGCCTTGTAACTCAGCTCTTCCGTCTTGGGAGGGAAAGTTCATGGCAAAGGGCGTGAATTCAATCAAATCTGCAAATAAAGTTTCGTTTGTGGCGTTCCAAGCAAGTGTTATAGCCGTTTCTCCTTCGGCAAAAGCCCTTAATTCATCAGTGGCAACCATTTCGGAATTATGAGAAAGAGAAGCGTTATTTACCATTTCTTGCAATAATTGTAAGCCCATAAGACCAAATTCTTCATTGATTAAGTATCCTGAATGATCTGCATTTGTAAAAGGTGCGTCATAAAGATTGCTCACAAGTGCTCTTGTGCCTTGATCTCCGCCTTGTCCGCCTGTGTAAATAATACCGGGAGTTTCGACAAGCCCACTGTCACGAATTGCCTCCATTGCCGAAACAAAACCATCAACCGTCCATGCGCGATTGACTTCATCAATGTACTGTAAAGCATTTGCTTCTTCAAAAACTTCATAATTAATTGCCATAACATGTGTTGTCATAACCATCGGATATTCATAAAATGCCCCATCGGGTGCTTGGCAAGCATTGATTATTTCATCGGAAACAGCGGAAATATTTGCTTGAGTCTCGCTGTCAAGCATATCACTAAGGTTAATCATAAGCCCTCTTGCGCCCCAATTTGCCAAAAGCCTTTCCGGACCCTCCATGATAATATCCGGCGCATTTCTTGATTCTATGGCTTCTTCAATTTGTGCATCTCCGCTTGCATAGTCAAGTGTATGCACAGTGATTTTTATGTGTGGATATATAAGGTTAAAATCAGCTACAAACCCTTCGAGTACTTCTTTATTTCCGAAATTTCCCACGGGAAAAGACCAAAATACAATTTCAACGTCTTCAATAGTTTCTTCCACGATTGTTGTTTCTTCATTATGAGAAAGAGAAATTGTTGTTTCTTCGGTAGGATGCGTAGCTAAAGTTGCAGTATTTGCACCTATTTCTGGTTCATTTGCAGTATTCGCTATATAAATAAAAAATAAAATCAATACCGTTGATAGCAGAAATGAGATTTTCTTCATCTAATTCTCCATATTTAGTGGTATAGGTCAATGCATTGAAATTTGATAGAGAAGTCAAAATTCGTGACATACCTTAACTATATCTTACCAGAGCAAGTAAAGGAGTTCAGTCCCTTTGCCTTATTAATTTGAAATAATAGCACAAAAAGAGTTGGACTGTCAAGGAAGTTAGAGAGCGTTTGCTAGGCTGAATCACGTCATTCCAATTTACATTTTATCTTAAATGATGTTGACAGGCATATGATTCGCCCCATTATATATTGGGCGCGGGCAAAGGGAATAATTCCTTTTGCTGCCGGAAAGCTTTCGACTATAATGGCAAAATACCGGGAATTCTTGAAGAAATTATTATTGCAATTGAAGTAAAAAACTCAGACTCCTTGTAAGCGTCTGAGTTTTTTGTTTATGTTTTTTGGAGGTTATTTTGCTACAGATTTTTTTGTCGAATATTGAAGACTCACAATTCTTCAATTATCCTGAAAATATACTCTCAATCGAGGGCAGAGTTATGCTCACAGGAATGGGAAAAAGCGGGCATATAGCCAAAAAAATCGCCGCTACTCTGGCATCAACGGTGACACCCTCCTTTTTTATTCATCCGGCAGAAGCAATTATTTTGATGACACGTTACGCATTTGGTTGTCTTGGAGTTGTTGAAAATGGATGTCTTATCGGTCTTATTACAGACGGCGACTTAAGGCGAAATATGGATGAAAATTTTCTAAACAAAAACGTTATTGATAGTTATCGCTCCTTGTTGAGTAGGTATGATGTGAAAAACGCTGTTAGCCACAGTGATAGGGGCAGTCAGTACACAAGCAAGGAGTTTAGAAAAATGCTTAGACAGAACCATATTCTTCAAAGTATGAACTCTGCATCGGGCAGATGTCATGACAATGCTAAGTGTGAAAGCATGTGGGCAAGAGGAAAAGAAGAAATGAAGTCTTTACACAAATTTAGTAAACTTTCTAAAACAGAAGCGTCTTCAATAATTTACGATTACTACTTAGATTATTGGAATAATAGAAGAATTTGTTCTGCTATTGGAGGGTTGCCACCAATGATTAAAAGAGGGGCTTATTATGAAAGTCTAGCAGATTGGGCTGCATAAAAAATAGGACGAAACTCACTGACACTTAATTTGACAGTTTCAGTAAACGTAACAACCGTGAAGACATTGTGCATACTTTTGATGCGACTTATAATCATATTCTTCCTGTTGTCGGTTTATATGTTGATGTTCAAACAAAGGTGAGTGTCGCCCTTTCAAGCGGTGAAACTAAAGTTTTCATGATTAAATCAGCTCCAATTCCAAAACAAAATGTTACCGAAATGAAAAGCATTATGACTTCAATGGATTATTTCGGCACAGATCTTATGTTCCTTAGTCCTGCCGATAAGCAATATCCCGTTGCTTTTGACTACAAAGGCGACTTGCGTTGGATGTTAAATGTGAATACAATGTTCGACGTAAAACGCCTTAAAAACGGTAATATCATTACTGGTTCACACCGTTACAGCCGTATGCCATACTGCTCAACCGGCCTTGTTGAAATGACAATGGTGGGTAAAATTGTGAAAGAATACCGCATGCCAGGCAACTCTCATCACGATCAATGGGAATTGAGAGACGGCAATATTATGGCGCTTACCCAAGATTATTCTGAAGGTAAAAGCACTGTTGAAGATATGATTGCTCTTTTAGAAAGAGAAACAGGCAAAGTTCTTCGCACTTGGGATTTTAAAGATTTTTTGCCTCAAAATGTCGGGGGTTCCGGTTCACAAGACGCGCACGACTGGTTCCACAACAACGCCCTTTGGGTTGACGAAGACAAAAAAGAAATCATTCTTTCAGGTCGTCACCAAGACGCTATTGCTTGCTTCAACTATGAAGGAAATGGATTATCGGCGATCCTGAAGGTTGGCCACAAGAAATGCAAAAATATTTCTTCAAACCTGTGGGCGATCTTTCAAAATTCGATTGGCAGTATGAACAACATGCGTGCATTATCCTCCCCGATGGCGATATTATGGCTTTTGATAATGGTCAATACCGTTCAAAAATCAAAGAAAATTATATCAAAAACCGTGATAACTTCTCTCGTGGTGTACGTTATAAAATTGATACAGATAAAATGGAAATCGAACAAGTTTGGCAATTCGGTAAAGAATGGGGGCAAGACTTTTACTCACCGTATATTTGCAATGTAGAATACTATGCTGACGGACATTATCTTGTTCATTCCGGCGGTATCACCTATTTGGACGGTTATGCATCTGATGTGCTTGGCGCATTTGCACAAATCACTCCCGAATACAAAAATGCAGATATGTACATGTGTTCAAAAACCGTTGAAGAAAAAGACGGCGTTTTAATGTACTATATTGAAACAACCGAAAGAACAAGAGAGAAGCTGAATTTAAATAATTTTTAGGAGTTTTTTATGTCTCAAGCGCAAATGCAGGCTCAACCTCGTTCAATAGCTAAGCTTATCCACACGATAATAGGCGTGGCTATTATGGTACTCGGTCCATTTTTCACATCACCGGAATTTAGCTTTCCGCTACCCCCAAGACTTGAAGCAATGGGCTTTCCAATTGTTGACGGAAACGCCATAGTTGCAATGTCGCAAGCTGGTTGGAGCGCTGCTCTAATTTTTATTGGTATGCTTTGGCTTTGGATTTTTGTGGAAACCTTTTGGTCAAGCCTTTTGGGTGTTTTGCTCATTGCATTCAATCCACATTTTCCACTGCCGCAAGTAATGGCTCAATATGTAGGAAGTTCAACAACTTTCTTGATATTTTTTATTCTGTTCTTTTCAGCTGCACTCACAAAATCAAATGTTGTTGTGTATATTTCAAACTATTTGTTGACTCGCAAATTCTTACAGGGCAGACCTTATGTTTTGATGTTTACTATCATGATTGCTGCCTATACAGGCGCATGGTTTGACGGAGGCCTTGGAACAGTATTTCTTATTTGGCCGGTAACCTATCTTGTCTTGACAGAAGCAGGCTATAAACCGGGTGATAAGGTTGCAACCTTTATGGTAGGTAACGTTATTGCCGGTCTTGTTTTTGCATTATTGACAAATATCATCAAAGGGCCTGTTCTCTTTATGTCAAGCGGTTACACAAACTATGTCACAAATAACCCCAATCTGCCATTAGAGCACATCAATGTTGCTTCATGGACGCTTTTCACGGTTATTTTATCTGTACTCACCATT
This sequence comes from uncultured Desulfovibrionaceae bacterium, assembly GCA_964371955.1. Taxonomy (GTDB): domain Bacteria; phylum Desulfobacterota; class Desulfovibrionia; order Desulfovibrionales; family Desulfovibrionaceae; genus CAYJAZ01. The sequence goes on from CAYJPB010000093.1 coordinate 7,457, forward strand.
CTCCTTATGTTTTTCGTTATGCGTTTTATTTTGAAACTTGACGTGGAAGCCATAAAGAATTTTGATACAGAAAAATTAAAAAATAAGCCGCTTCCCCCTATGAATTGGCAACAAAAAACCCTTCTTTCGTTATTTGGAATATACATCTTATGGATGGTTATTCCAAGTTTATTGCCTGCAAGTATTCCTTTTATTGCGTACTGTAAATCAAAGGCGTTTGCCGGTTCAATGGCTTTATTCACCGCTATGGTTATAATTAGACGCAAGAACGAACCTCTTATCAAACTTCCTGAAGTTGCGGCGGCTGTTCCGTGGGGATTATATTTCTTGCTTGCGGCGGCACTTTACTTTGGCGGAATTTTAACAAATCCTGAAACAAGAATTCCTATTCTTCTAGAAATGGTTATTTCAAATGCGCTTCAAGGGCTTGACTTTATTCCGTTTATCTTACTCACAATGCTTCTTGCTCTTGTTGCAACCAATTTAATGAACTCCATCGTCACAGGCATTATCGGCTCACCGATTATTGCAAGTGTTGCACTTAATTATGGCGTTCCGCCGCTTCCTATTGTTGTATTATTCCTCTTTATTCTTATGTCAGCAATGCTTACGCCTGCGGCCGGTGTTCCGGGGGCAATGCTTCACGGAAATAAAGAATGGTTACCCGGAAAATCAGCAATAACCTATGCAATATTCTTCACAATTGTAATAAGTTTGGTGACTGTTGTGGCAGGTATACCTTTGGCGCTTATG
>CAYJPB010000094.1:0-7954 GCA_964371955.1 uncultured Desulfovibrionaceae bacterium
TTTTTTCAATATTTTATTCGCATGGATTGGTATGATTTTCTTTGTGACACCACTGGCTATTTCAATTATCACCGGAAATAAAACCTATTGCCATAAATTTTGTGGCAGGGGTCAACTATTCGCTCTTGTAGGTTCAAAGCTTTCTCGTAATAAGCCACTCCCTAAATTTGTACCTACTCCATATTTTAGATATGGATTTTTGACTTTCTTTATGATTATGTTTTTCAATATGATCTTCACAACTTATTTAGTATTTGCAGGTAGTACAAATTTATCAGAAGTTGTAACACTTCTTTGGACGTTTGATGTGCCTTGGGGGTTTGCAAATTCCACTGAAGTAGCACCTTGGATAGCCGGCTATGCTTTTGGGTTTTATAGTGTAATGCTTACTTCTACTATAATTGGAATGCTAACTATGCTATTTTATAAACCAAAGGGATTTTGTGTGTATTGCCCTATGGGTACAATGACACAAGGAATTTGCAAACTAAAAAATGGAGGAAAATAATGTGGAAGAAATGAAAGTAAAAGCTAAGAATGTGGCTAACGTATTAAAAGTAATGGCGAATGAAAATCGTCTACTTATATTATGTGAGCTTGCAAAAGAACCCATGAGCGTTTCGTCATTGCTGGAGAAATTGCAAATTACACAATCCGGAATTTCTCAACATCTTGCAATTTTAAAAGCAAATGGTATCCTTGATTATGATAAAAAAGCTCAAACTATTATATATAGTATTAAAGATGAGAGAATATATAAGCTTATGGAAAGTTTAAGAGAATTATATTGTAGTGAAGTAAGTGAGTGATAAAATGAATACAAAAAATGTATAGTACTAAAAGAGAATTGTGCTCACAACCATAAATGATCATCTGTAAATATTTGTTCTGTTGGTGCGTCAGTGAAAAAGGTGAAAAAACATATTCTAGAGCATACTACAGAAGGATTTTACATTTTTTCAGATACGTAAAAAATACCAAAAATTCTTCCTTAGTGACAGTATCATTCGGTTTTAAATGCCACATATCACCGCCGTTTATCTGAAATGAGGGAAGTTTCCCGACAAGCCGATTGCGTGTAATAAGAGGTATTTCACAATTTCTTTGTGTTTTGGCATTTATGCTGAGTTGTTTTAGAGCACTTTGAATATTTGCTTCAAGAATATTTATACGATCCGACTTATCGTCCCAAATTACAATTATTTGCTCATGCTTCATTGTGCACCGCCTATTGTTAATCACAGTTTCAAAGCTTATGGCATAGCCCAAGTTATTGAGAGTTGCCACAAGCTGTGATTATAATTTAAACTATCAGGTGAAGATATTAGTCAAAAAGGGCAAGTTCAGTCATATATTCTCTAAGCATGTCGTATAATTTTTTAGCTATATCGGGATGTTGTGAGATAACATTATTGAGCTGGAAGGGGTCATTGATTCTATCAAAGAGTTCATCACTTTCAGGCACATCAGCTTTTGAAGCAGGGGTGCACGTCCACTGGTTTGCATCGTCAAGAGTGTGTGAAGCTTCATACGTTGCTGAAGCTTCAGATATTGCATCACTACCTTCAAGGAAACCTGTGTCGAGAGCATCGGCGAAGCCGGTGTATATTTGTCCAAGAGCATCACTTATTTCAACATTTTCTAATTTATTCATCCAGTGGATATAAGACCATTCATGGGTGATGATTGACCATGAGAAGCTGTAATAGCCACCAACGGCAAAATCGCGTACTTTATCTACTTCACCGCGCATAAGTGGCAAAAGGCTTTTTCCGCTCATATTTGCAGGGATTGGTTGATTGAGCCAATCAAGAATGGTTGGTGCGCAATCAGCATCTTGAACAAATGATTTTATGCGTTGATGTGGCTTGATACCGGGAGCTTTTATGATAAGAGGGATGTGGATGAGTTCTTCATAAGGCCAAGGGCGACATTTACTCATAAGTCCGTGTCCGTGTTCGCCATTGCCCATTGGTTGACCATGATCTGCGGTAAGCCACATCAAGGTATTATCCCACATACCAAGTTTACGCACTTCTCTGACTAATTTACCGAAATACTTGTCGCAAAGAGAAACTTTTTCGGCAAAAAGCATGCGGATATGATGCATTTGTTCTTCGGTGAATACGCCGTCTACAAGTGTCATAGCAGGGAAAATCATGTCAACGCCTTTATAATCGGGATCGTATGGGCATTTCATATCCTTATCCCATACTGATGGAGGATCTGTAGCTTCGTGCGGATCCCAGCAATCAATCCAAAGGAAGAAACCACGACTCATATCTCTTTCTTTAAGCATTTTGATAGCTTCCGTGATATTTACGGCGACAGTATGATCTGCTTCTTCTGTCCAGTATTGTTTATCGCGTAAGATAGGATTGAGTTCACCTCTGATCATGTTTTCAATCGCCTCACCATCAGGTTGAGCGCGCAAACGTTCTAAAAAGCCATCGTCAGAGAGAAAATCATCTTCCTTATAATGATCGTAAAGAACGTCGTGTTGGAAGTGCATATGATCAAAACCGCGGCTGAACACAGCTTTTGCAAAGCTTCGCGCAAAATTGCTTTTTGCAACAAAAAGAGGAATTGAATTGTATGCAATGGCAGTATCAATACCCGAACCCCACAAAAGGTCTGCGATAGTTGTATCTTCCGGGCGCAAAGGTCCCCAGCCGATTTCGCCAAGAGTGATTTTGCCTGTCATCAATGATCGGCGCGCAGGTAAAGTCGGTACATTATTGGCATAGGCATTTTCAAAAAGCACGCCCTCAACGGCAAAACGATCGATATTCGGCGTTTTTATCCAATCATTTCCATAGCATCCTGTGTAATTGAATTGCCAACTGTCAAACATTACTACAATTGCATTTCTAATAGCCATATTATTTCTCCTTAATCTTTTTTATAAAATAATTTTCTCACAACAATAAAAGACTTAAAGCAAATTACGTGCCATGTGTCAAAAAATTATATCTTGTTTATTTTATTGATTTTATTTTTTGGAATATGCAGAGGCGACTATTGAATATACAATTTAAATTGTAGTTCTGGTGCTTGATTTTTTAGATGTTTTTGTAATTCACTTATATTATTAATGTTTTATTTAGTACAATTTTTATTGTAGGTATACATCTATAATTGTTATTTCGTTTCAATATTCTTATCTTTCACAAATTTATTCACGCTTTGTTGTGGCACTTGCAAAAGTCTTGCGGCGGCACTTTGGTTGCCATTTGTCATTTGCAATGCTTTTTCAAATGCATTAATGCGAATATTTTGAATGTATTGGCTTATGCCAATGCCGGGTTCCCATTCATTGCTATACTGATTGTGAGTGGCATAATCTTCTTGCGGAAATATATCCTCAGGGCCTATGATAAGTTCGGAAGAAAGAAGCAATGCTTTTTTTAGTACAATATCAAGTTCTCTTACATTCCCTTTCCATTCATGTTTCGTAAGTGCTTCAAGCGCGGCATTTGTCAATATTCTGGAAAATGGCATTGATTGATTGATACGCTGCACCATTTGTAAAGCAATATCGCGTATATCTTGCGTGCGCTCACGTAGAGGAGGGATGCATATTTCACCGACGCTTATTCGATAATACAAGTCAGCACGAAATTTTTCTTCTATAATTCTTTGCTTTAGATTGTGATTTGTTGCCGCGATAATTTTCACATCAACCTTTGTGGGAGTATCAGAGCCCAAAATATCAATGAGTCCATCTTCCAAGACTTTAAGGATTTTTGCCTGTGCAGCAAGGGGCATATCACCGATTTCATCTAAGAAAAGAGTGCCGCCGTTTGCTTGCACAAATTTGCCAACCATATCCGTCACTGCGCCTGTAAAAGAGCCTTTTTTATGCCCAAACAAAACACTTTCCACTAAATTTTCGGGAATTGCCGCACAATTTACTTCAACAAAGGCATTTTCCGGCCTGCCTGAAAGGGCGTGTATATACTTCGCTAAAAGCCCTTTGCCGGTACCTGTTTCGCCTAAAATAAGCACAGGAAAAGGCGTTGGCGCAAGAAAAGCGCATGCATCCAATGTGTTTTTCAGTGTATGTGTACCCACAATGCCAAGCTTTGAGGCAAGCTTTATATGCTCTGCGCTATGTTTTTCTTTTTGTGATACATCATTATCTAAGCAAGCAAAGTCAATCTCTTCGAAATGTGAAAGTGAGGAAAAAATGGTACGCTCCGGTCGTACCTGAATAAGGCGACAAGGTAATTCGCCCGATGTACGCAATTTCATAACAGCAGTATGTAGCACAAGAAAAGCAAAAGCGCCACCAAGGCACACATCCACATCTTGTTCATGGATATTGAGTTGAATTTGAGCTAATTTTGTGCGTAAAAATTCAAGCATTTCAGTTGATTTTGTTCCGGAAAAGTCAAAGCAATCAATCCATAAAATTTCTGCTTTTTGCTTACTTTTTTTCATATAAGCCAGCAAATCTTCTTTATTTGGCGCAAGGTGTGAAAATAAGAAAAGTACAATATAATCATATTGGTAGTGATTTAATAAAAAGGTAAGAGGCCCGTGTCTTTGTGATTGGTCGATCGCATAATAATAGGGATCTTGCATATCAGGAAAAGCGATAAGCGTGCGTTTTTTGAGAGAGTTTTTATTTTCTTTTGTGCTGTTCATACGTATTACTCGTTTTCTTTTGAATTTTAGTATGTAGTTGACCTTCAAAAATTCAAAATTTACTTTTCTAAGGATATAAGGGCTTTTATGAAATTTCTACTATTGTCATGTGTTAATTTGCGGAGGAGCTACAAGATTTTTTTGTTCTATATTTGCAACTGCAAAATAATTGGTAGCTCGGGGAACAAATATGAAACTGCTTGTGTGATAGGGGCATTTTCGCAATCATTTTCTTGATCGCTCAAAGTCATTGTTTCCTCAAGTGTGAAATTCAGTTTTTCAGATTTCTTTCAAAGCTTTAATAGTTGCAATATCATTTGAGTGAATGTGTTGCCTGTTACTGAGAAGCGTGCCATCGGCATCTGTCACAATACAGGCAAGGCGTTTTGTGGGAGAAATATTCATATCTGTTTCCTCAAATATAATTAAATAGTCAGGCGTATATGCTAGCTCTGCATGCAATAAATCCTTGAGTTCTTGAGTTCTTGAGTGACTGTATCTTCAAGCACACATTTAGGCAAGACAATTGTTCGCCGGTAATTGCGAAAGCTTTCGTGATCTGCACAGAAAAGTCTCACATTTGGCGCTCACGTGAAGTATTATTTTTACTCTTTTGCCTTTATGCTTCTCTTAATTTTTTTCCACATGAAAAATGAAACCAAAAAAGTGAGTGCTGCAGAAAGACTCTGGGCAAGAAATATACCATATGCTCCCATAAAATGTATGAGCAGCGCAAAAAATAAAAGGGGAAGCACAACTGAATCCAAGCTCATCAAGATAATAGATTCTTTCGGTTTTTCAAGAGCGCTGAGAAATGTACCCACCACATAATTAAACCAAATAAACAAGTATCCGGGGGCGTATAAGAGAAGGCCGTGAGTCGCAATTTCTATCATTTCCACATCATTCTCATTTGAGAACAGAGATACTAGAAAATTCGGAAAGAGTATTATTATAAAAAATGCCGCAGCCGAAATCATTGCTGAAAGAAAGCAGATTTTTTTGAAAATTTCAAATACTCTGTCGTAATTTCTTGCGCCGTAATTAAAGCTGATGATAACTTGTACAGAACCTATAATGCCGCCAAGAACCGGCAAGAGCATCATCTCTATGTATATAACAACAGATATAGCGGCAACCCCGTTTGCTCCTGCAACGTAAAGCATGAGCATGTTTGTAACAATTGCCATGAAAGAGCCGGATATATTTTCAAAAAATTCACTGCTCCCATTATAAATGATCATTTTTAAATCTGTAAGAGCTATTGTAGGTCTAATAAATTTGATTTCTAGTTTGTTGCCTATAAATGGGAGTATTGAAAAAATTGAACCTACTGACATGCTGATAACCGTTGCAAGTGCCGCATAAGAAATACCAAGCCCTAAGTGCACAATAAATAAGTAATTAAGTGCAATGTTTAGGAGTGAAGTCCATACATTTACCCATGTGCTTCTATGTACTTTACCACATATCCACAAGAAATTATCAAAGGCAAAAAGCGGGGCAATAAGGGGGAGCGCGGGAATAAAAACTTTTGCGTAATCATAAGCAAGTGTGGCTAATACTTCATCTTCAATAAGGGCAAATATAATATCTTTGGCAAAGAAAAATGAAAAAATTGTAATTATAACACTGAGTATAAAAATCATCAAAGTGCTTGCCGAAAATATATGCGAAGCCTTTTTTCTTTTTCCTTCACCGAGTAATACCCCTATGCGAGCACCCGCACCGCTTGCAACCATATCCACAAGTCCAAACAGTATCATCACGATGGGCATAACAAGGTTTACGGCTGCAAGCGCCGAGCTTCCTATAAAATTTCCCATAAATACGCCGTCTGCAACCATATTCAAAGAACCGACAAGCATTGTGATAACACCCGGAATTGCAAGTTTTACTATAAGTTGCCCAATCGGCATAGTGCCATAATCTAAATTATTCTTATTCATTGTTCTGCCCTATACATCTAAAATGTATTGTAAAAAGTAACTATAAGGGTTCAATTTTATATTGTACCAAACGAATGGTACAATTCTATGGTAAAAAATATTGCATTTTCAGCAATTGTTCTTGGCTAAAACATTCTTTTAATTGCTTTTGTAATAACATTTTTTGTGTTTATTGAAATATCGTACATAATTACTGTATCAAGCCCGAGATACACAGTATAGAGTATTTCAGCATTTTCTTTCACATCAAAACTTCCAGGAAATGCACTGATATTTACTCCATGCTGCAATTGTTTTTGAAGTGCTTGAAGAGAAGCATTATTACTTTCTTCAACAATTTCTTTGATTTCGGGAATGCGTTCCGATTGTAAATCAATTTCGGCACACACTTTGCGCCATTGTCCGTTATCCGCAAAATCGTGTAAAAGTAAATAGGCAAAATCCAGCATTTTTTGTAGATATTCTTCTTTGGTACGCGTGCTTTCAATAAGCTTTAAATCATCTTCATAACTTACTTGATACTTCTCTCTTACAATTTCTAAGAGAACTTGTTCTTTGCTTTCAAAGAAGTGATAGAATGAAGATTTATGTACACCGACATTTTTGCATATTTTGTTGATAGACGCCTTTTCATAGCCGACTTCTGCTATAAGTTCATACATTGAATGAACAATTTTTTCTGCGGTATTGGAAGCCATATTGCATTTTCCTCTTTTACAATTGTACTAATCGGTTGGTACAATTTTTATTTCACATATCAAAGTAGTTGTCAAGCAAAAAATATATTTATTATTTTGCTGTAGTACACAAAAAGAGTTATTGAATTTGTCACTGTCTTCTATGGTTGATTACCGTAAGAGAACAATACCTCAAAGCACATTCATCTCTCTTGCAAGAGCAAAAAAATTGTAAGCATTTAATAAAGCAAAGGAAAATCAATAAGCATTTTTTGTGGAATTAATCCCCCACTAACTTTCTCTAATCAGGCAATAAGCTAACTTGTACCTTATTATCTACAACTCAAAAAAATAGTTTGATATCAAATTAGAATGGTTTGCGCTCTAACTAAATGACAGAGGCAAATAACGCAGGCAATCGAGTTGCCAGGAACAATTTAACCATAAAAATACAATTTACTGAGAGGAGAATGTCACCTCCAGCAAGAAATAACTCCCTTGACAATCATAAATGTCAATGATAAATATCACTCAATATACCAGAGGAGATTTTTATGAAAACACAATTTTTTACTTTATCGAAATCACTTTTTGAAGAAGCAGGTTTTGGTGCGGTTGAGACTAATGATGAGGGCATTGTCGTCCTTAATTTTGAAATTTTACAATGTACTTTTGCAT
>CAYJPB010000095.1:0-3391 GCA_964371955.1 uncultured Desulfovibrionaceae bacterium
GAAAATTCTTACCGAGTGGAATGGACGGAAACCGTACGGAATCATTCGGGAGTTACGCTTGAAGAGCAAAAATATGAGGCAACCGTCACCGTGCAAATTCAGCAACCCGAAAATGTCGATACCATTTTGAATAACCCTGCCGGCATTTACATAACCGCCATTAGTGCGACAACATTATTGAATGAATAAAGAGGTTTATATGAAAAACATACTTTTATTTTTGGCTTTTACGCTCATGCTTTCTGGAAGTGCTTTTGCACAAAGCGCAAATTATAGCGATATTCCCGACTATCTGGGGACGGATATTATTCCGCTTTCAGAGAATGAATTGAGGGCTTTACGCCTTTCCGAATCGTGGGCGAGCGGTGGAAGTGTCGAACCTTTTCTTGTGGAAAACGGCAAACTTGTCTACACGCACGGCGCAAGCTTGCCAACGATTTTGGCAAGTCCTATGCAGGTTTGCGACATCGAGCTTCAAGCAGGCGAACAAGTGAATGAAATCATCGTGGGCGATACGGCACGTTGGTTTATCGAAAAAGGGCAAGCAGGCAACACGGTTCATCTTTTTGTGAAGCCCATCGATGCAGGGCTTGAAACTTCGGCAATCATTACAACGGATAGGCGTGTGTATCACTTGCGCCTGATTTCCTCACGCACGGATTTTACGCCTTATGTGGGTTTTGTCTACAGCGATGAAATTACGGCGTATTCCGCTCAAAGGAATCAAGAAATCGCAAGGCAGGAATATCAAAATTCCACAATTATTGACGGGCAAAGTGTGGATTTATCAAACTTAAATTTTGCTTATACGCTGAGGGGTGATTTCTCTTGGAAGCCGTCCAGAGTGTATGACGACGGTTTGAAAACCTACATTCAATTTCCCGAAAATATGGGCTCGGAAATGCCGATTTTGCTTGTCCGCAAAAATAATCAGGACGCACTTGTCAACTACCGTGTCAACGGTCAAACGATTGTGGCAGACGGCATTTTTGAAGAAATGGTGCTTGTTATCGGTGTCGGTGATAATCGGGAAGAAATCAGGATTACAAGGGATTAATTATGAAAAATATATTGATATTATTGAGTTTTGTTTTGTTTATCCAAGGTTGCGCCGTGCACGTGCCGAGCGGTTCGTTTGCGGTGGATATTCCTCAAATGCTTGTCACAGAAAAGATTGCAGGTGATTTGCTTGACTATCTTTCAGAAGATTATCCGTCGGGGCATACGGAAATCGCTTTGCTTCACCCACAAAGGGATAATGATTTCTCTTCACGGCTTGAAGCGGCTCTGCGAAGACGTGGCTATACGCTTTCGCAAAATTCCCCTCTCACTCTTCTCTATACGCTTGATATGCTTGAAAGTTCCGAATACTACTTGCAAGTAACATTCGACGATTTTTCTATCGGCAGAATGTATGACATTAGCGGAAACCCTCGCTCTAATTGGACAAAGAAAGTTGCGGAGTAATTATGTCAAATATTTCAGACAATTCTCCTAATTCTCTCAAGCCAAAACCGCAAGCGCAAACGGTGAGCAAGAAAGTGCTTTACGGCATACTCGCCGCATTTCTTGTCGTCTTTTGTGTGCTCTACTACAGCATAAATTACGGGAGCGTGAGCAGAAATACGAGCTCACGGACGGAGGCAACACATATTCAAGAACCGACTTCACAACCGCAAAATTTCTTCCTTGTGGACGGAAGCGGACTTGCGACAAATCTTGGCGAAGAATCGCAAGAAGTGCAAACTTCGGGAATTATCTTGCCCGAAGAAAGCCCTGCGGAGGAAGCCCCAAGCCCTCAAGAAATTGTGATTGTGCGTGGACAGCCCGAAGAAGTGGCGGTAAATCAAGAGCTAGAAGAAATCAGGCGATTGCGCACGCAAAATTATCTTTCTGCGCTCAATTCTCCTATAATTTCAGCTCAATACAACACTGATAACACGCAAGCACAAAATGTAAGCTTAAATCCAGATATGTACACGCCTCAAGTCAACCCATTGGCTATGTCGATGGATATGAGTGGCGCACAGCAAAACAGTTATGACCCAAGCGCAAGTGTTGACCAAGAGGATTTTTTCAACCGCTCACAGCCCGATAATACATGGATTTCAAGCGATTTTCGCACCATTGGGCAGCAGTTTGAAATCAAAACAGGAACGGTTATTCCTGCGATTATGATGACGGGAATCAATTCTGACTTGCCGGGGAATATCATCGCTCAGGTTTCGCAAAATGTGTACGACACGGCAAGCGGGATGTCGCTCCTTATTCCGCAAGGTTCTAAATTATTTGGAGTTTATGACTCACGAATTATCTATGGGCAAGAGCGTGTTTTGGTGGCGTGGAACAGGATTATCTTCCCCGATGGTTCGGCAATCACGCTCCCTGCAATGCCGGGGGCGGACTTGTCGGGCAATGCAGGCTTTCACGACGAGGTGGACAATCACTATTTTAGGGTGTTCGGCTCGGCGGTCTTGATGTCGCTCATCACGGGCACGACAGCTTATGCGGTGGACACTTTCGGTGGCGGTGCTGAAGACGATTCTTCTTTGCAGTCACAGCTCACGTCTTCACTTGCTCAGCAAATTGGGCAGACAAGCGCAACTCTGCTTGAGCAGAACTTGAATGTCAAGCCGACTCTTGAAATCCGCTCTGGCTATCAGTTTAATATAGTGCTTACCAAGGACTTGATTTTTGATAGTGCTTATGAGGCGTGGAGGTAGTATGTACGGACTTCCAACCGCTTCAAATAAAAGGATTTTATCCGTCATTTATATTGTAGTAACCTTGCTTTCCTTGATTCTCAGCTTGCAGGTGGGCACGCAATATGTCGCTTTTGAATTGAATTATCAAGAGGGCTTGGGGGCATTTCTTTTCACGATTTCCGATGTGCCTGTATATCCCTTTTGGTCTGTAATTACTTGGGATTTTGCAAATGCGCAAGATATTCTCAATCTGGGCATTGAGTATGCACAGCTCGCTTTTCTTGTTCCTCAGCTGATTTTCTTTGCTTATGTGCTATTTCTTGCCGAACCGAAAGGGAACAAGAAGTTGCACGGCACGGCGAAATTTGCGGATAAAAAGGAAATTGAAACAATGGGTTATCTCAAGGGTGAGGGTGTGTATGTCGGCGGTTGGCAGAAGCATGACAATTCTGAATTGCTCTATCTTCGGCACAACGGGCCCGAACATTGCCTTTGCTTTGCGCCGACACGTTCGGGTAAGGGCGTGGGGCTGATTATCCCGACTCTGCTTTCGTGGCTTGAATCGTCCATCATTCTTGACATCAAGGGCGAAAACTGGTCTTTGACAAGCGGTTATCGCAAAAGTTTGGGGCATAAAGTTTTGAAATTCGACCCAACAGATACAAGCGGAAATTCCTGTAAATTCA
>CAYJPB010000095.1:3401-7904 GCA_964371955.1 uncultured Desulfovibrionaceae bacterium
TCAATCCTATAGGTGAAGTCCGCCTCGACACTTTCTACGCCGTGCAAGACGTACAAAATCTTGCAATGATGATTGTCGATCCAGACGGAAAGGGCTTGCCCGACCATTGGACGAAAGCGGCTTTTGCCTTTTTCAGCGGAATTTTGCTTCATTGTTGCATTGTGCAAAAAGCGCATGCCAATCGCACGGCTACAATGCAGGACTTGGCGCTTATGATGTCGGGCTACGGCTATGACGAGGGCATGAAAGAGCTTTTTGAAGAAATGGCTCTTCTTGACCACGCACAAGAAATGCAAGGGCTTTACCCTGAAATCGACGTGCGAATAGGTCAAGAAATTCATGCTTTTATCGCTTCAAGCGCAAAGGAAATGCTCTCAAAGGCGGATGCGGAAGCAAGCGGCGTTGTTTCATCAGCTCTCGTCAATATGGCGCTTTACAAAGACCCCGTCATCAATATAAATACCTGCTTGAGTGATTTCAGAATCTCCGATTTAATGAATCATGACAGCCCTGTAGATTTGTATTTGGTTCTCAGTCCTGCTTCGATTGATAGGGTAAGCCCGCTTATCCGTTTGATTTCAGATATGATAATCCGCCGAATTTGCAAGGACATGACTTTCAAGGACGGCGCAAGTGTAAAGGGCTATAAACACAGGCTTTTGCTCATGTTTGATGAGTTCACCTCGCTTGGCAAATTGCCGATTATAGAAAAGGCGATTGCTTATATCGCAGGCTATGGCGGTAAAATGTATCTAATCGTGCAGGATATTACGCAATTAAATGGCGTGTATGGCAAGGAAAATGCGCTCATGGCGAACTGCCACGTCCGCATTGCTTATGCGCCGAACACGATTGAAACGGCGAAAGTGCTTTCGGAAATGACGGGCAAAACGACGGTGGTAGACAAGAAATCTTCAATTTCCTACAGCAAGGGTGGGCAGTCGCACAGCGTGAATATTGCGGAAACGGCAAGGGCTTTGCTCACTCCCGATGAGTGCATGCGCCTACCCTCGGCGCAAAAAGACAGTCAAGGCAATGTCACGAAGCCTGCGCACATGCTTATTTTCACGGCAGGGCAAAGCCCGATTTACGGCAAGCAAATTCTTTACTTCAAAGACCCTGTCTTCATGGAAAGGGCGAAAATCGAAGCACCGCTTGTCAGTGATTCACTCAGTTTCATGCAAAAAGAATTACCTCTTGAGGAAACCTTAAAAGTTATGCAAGAGATTGATTTTGATAAATATCTTGAGGAGGCAGTATGAAAATTCTCTTCAATATGATGATTGTCACTCTAATTACTTTTGCGTGCTTTCTTGTTTTTGGTGTAGGCGTGAACTTCACGGCTTCATTGCCAAGGGGCTTATATATCAAAAATAATGAAGAAATTCAATATAATGACATAGTTCAATTTTGCTTGAACGATGAAATCGCAAGCCAAGTGCAAGCGCACAGATACACGGCAAACGGCACTTGTGAGAACGGTTTGAAGCCGCTTCTCAAGTACGTTGTCGGCATGGAGGGTGATAGAATCGAGATACGAGAAAATCGTGTTTTTATCACTCAAGAAAATGCCGAAGAGCCTGTTTTTTATGGAATTATTCAAGAGATTGACTCCAAAGACAAGGAAGTCGTTTCGCTCTTGAATGAGGGAATTATCCCTGAAAATCACGTTTATGTTTTCTCAAATCACGAGGGCAGTTTTGATTCTCGCTACTTTGGTTTGGTGGAAGCACAAACTCTAACACACATGGAAGCATTAATGCTTTTTTAGGATAACAGTATGAAATTATTGATAGTTGAATCCCCCGGTAAGATTAATAAATTGCAAGGAATTTTAGGAAATGAATGGATTGTGGCGGCAAGTTTTGGGCATGTGCGTGACTTGCCCGATAAGGAAATCGGAGTGCAATCTCCTGATTTTGTTGCGCAATATGTGCCCACAAGCAAGGGCAAAGAGGTACTTGAAAGGCTCAAAGAATTGGCTGATAAAGCCGACGAAGTTTACCTTGCAACAGATCCCGATCGTGAGGGTGAGGCGATTGCGTGGCACTTGCTTGACGCACTCAAGCTCAAAAATCCAAAGCGTGTCAGCTACACTTCAATCACGGAAAAAGAGGTGCTAGAGGGCATTCAAAACGCTCGCTCAATCGACATGAATTATGTGAAAGCGCAAGAGGCAAGGCGTGTGCTTGACAGGCTTTGCGGTTATATGGTTTCGCCTGCGCTCACAAGAATTTTGTCGGGGCATTTCACGGCTGGGCGTGTGCAGAGTCCTGCCGTGGGGCTTGTGGTGGCGAAAGAAAAGGCGATTCGCTCCTTTGTTTCGACAAAGCATTACGGCGTGCAAGCCACTTTTTCGCATGTGGACAATATCCAAGACGGTTGGACGGCGACGTGGAAGTCCGATGATTTTCTTGAGGCAGGGCAAGAATATATTCTTGATAAAAATCTTGTCGAAAAAATCGCACAAATTCAGAGCTTTACTGTTCTTGATTTTAAAGAAAGCGAGCAAAAGCAATCGCCTCCACCGCCTTTCACGACTTCTTCTTTGCAACAATCGGCGAGTAATGCCTTGAAACTAGCTCCGAAAGAAACAATGAAAATCGCTCAAGAGCTCTATGAGAGCGGATATATAACCTATATGCGCACGGACAACCCGAACCTTTCCGATGAGGCTATTCAGCAAATTCAAGCCTATTGCACAAAGGAAAATTTGCCTTTCGCCGACACGCCGAGAAAGTGGAAAAGCAAAGAGGGAGCGCAAGAAGCGCATGAGGCGATTCGCCCTACACATATCGATGTAGAAATCATTGAGGGCACAAAAGAAGAGCAAGAAATCTATGAACTTATCCGTTTGCAAGCCTTGGTGAGCCAGCTTGAAGAGGCGGTATACAGCGTGCGGAAAGCGACTTTGCGTGCAAGGCTCGATGGGCAAACTGTTATTTTTGAAGCGCAAGGAAGAACGCCCATTTATGAGGGGTGGAAAGCTCTTTTTGTTGATGATAGCACAGAAAGCGATACTGAAGAAGTGAGCAACCCAATTCCGGAATTGGAAATTGACACGCAAGTCACAGCTGTCAGCACCGCACTTCAAGAGAAGAAGACGAAACCGCCGACACGTTATACCCAAGCTTCACTCATTAGAGAGCTTGAAAAGCAAGGAATCGGTCGCCCTGCAACCTATGCAAGCATTATAGACAATATCATGCAACGAGAGTACATCACGGAAAAAGAGCGCAAACTTTACGCAAGTGAAAAAGGCGGAAAGCTGATTGACTTTATGCAAGATTCATTTTCCTTTCTCTCCCTTGAATTTACCAAGAATATGGAAGACAGGCTCGACGATATTGCAAGCGGAAAACATGAATATGTTGAAGAAATTTCAAGTATGTACATGCTCTTAGAGAGGGAAATTGCGGATTTCAAAAAGCAGTACGCCACGCCTTGCCCAAATTGTAACAGTTTGAATTTCAGGCATATTTATTCAAAGCCAAAGAATTATGATTTTTTCGCTTGTGACGATTGTAAATCCACTTTTGCCAATGATAACGGCACGCCCAAGAAAATAAATCAAGAAGCGCAAGAAGCCAAAATTTCTGAATATAACTGCCCGAAATGTAAGTCTTCTTTACTTGAAAAGCCGACTAAAAGCGGCAGTATATGGTTTGCGTGTTCAGCCTACCCCAAGTGCAAGGAACGCTTCTGGGCGGACGAAAATAATTCTCCAAAATATTAATTTAAAATCCTTTCAAAATTGTGAAATTAGCGAAGTCTTTTCATTATTTTGAAAGGATAGAATTACTCCCATGTAAAAGTTGGTTGTTTTTTACTCTTGGCACAATCGGCAAGGTAGGAGTTCATAAGGGTTTGATATGGTATATTTACCTCATCGGAAAGATTCTTGAAATAGTCAATTGTTGATTTATCAAGACGAATTGTTACGGTAGTTTTTTGTGATTTATATGGATTTTTTATTGCATTTGAAAAGTCGTATTCTTCACGCATGGTTTTTCCTCGCTCTATATGTTTTTGTTTCGGTCTTTGTTGCTTTTCGGGCAGAGATAATTCTGATTTTATTATCAGAGTCACGATAGCAATGGCACACTATGAGCAGATTAAAAAGCGTGCTTGCTCCAAGAAAAACAAACCTATCTTCATTTTCTGAATGGTCAGGGTCATAAATCAATAAAGCATCATCGTCTTCAAAAACACTTACCGCTTCTTCAAAAGTTACGCCGTGCTTTTCTTGATTGATAAGGGCTTTCTCATGATTCCGCTCAAATTCCATATACGCTCCTTTTTGTAAATACAATGTAAATACTATCTTGAAAGAAGTCAAGTGTCACTCCGCTTCAAAAAGAATGAATCTTTCAAAAAATAGTTAAATAGTTTTATCTTTTGACTATTTTGAAACGGATCGAGTTAAAAATTTATTAATTAGGCTATGCTTATAACCTATTGACATTATTATATATTTACTTTATAAGGATATAAAATGGCACG
>CAYJPB010000096.1:0-437 GCA_964371955.1 uncultured Desulfovibrionaceae bacterium
AGCTCCACGCAAGTAATTGCACGCTACATAAAGAATTATCTTTTTTGTAGAAGAGCTTTTATACTTATCCAGAGGTTATTCGCATGAATGAATTGAAGATTAAACTTGTCCGTTCACGCATTGGTTGTAATCCAAAGCAAAAGGCTGTGCTTGATGCACTTGGTCTAAGAAAACGTGAAACGGTACGTGTACATAAAGACAATCCTGCAATCCGTGGCATGATAGCCAAGGTAGAGCATTTGGTAGAGGTGATATAATATGAGACTTGATACATTGTATCCATTCCCTGAAGAACGCAAGAACCGCAAACGTATCGGTCGTGGTTCTGCAACAGGTCAAGGATGTACAGCAGGTAAAGGTAATAAAGGTCAAAACGCACGTGCCGGTGGCGGTGTTAGCCCCGGATTTGAAGGCGGTCAAATGCCTTTACAACGTCG
>CAYJPB010000096.1:447-7853 GCA_964371955.1 uncultured Desulfovibrionaceae bacterium
GTTTACCAAAACATGGTTTCAAGAACTTTTTGTTCAAAACTACCTATGAAGTTATCAGCGTTGGACGCCTTGCAGAAGCTTTCGCAGGAAAAAGTGAAGTAAAGCTTGAAGATATTTACGGAAGAGGCCTTTGCAAAAATGGCGCTCCTGTAAAGATTTTGTCTGACGGTGAAATTTCAATAGCTATGACTGTAGAAGCACACAAGTTCACAAAGAAAGCGGCTGAAAAAATCGTTAATGCCGGCGGTAAAGTAGAAGAACTTTCTGCACCGACAGCCGAATAATAAGGAAAGGGTAGTATTGTGGCAAACCCTGTTGAAAATATGGCGCTTGTACCTGAATTACGCACAAAGATATTATGGACTTTCCTCTTTCTTTGTTGCTACAGATTAGGCGTACATGTTCCTGTTCCCGGAATTGATGTTGCTGCATTGGGACACTTCTTTGAAAGTATTGAAGGCTCAATGTTCGCACTGTTAGATATGTTCTCAGGCGGTGGTTTGAGCAACGTTTCTATATTTGCACTCGGTATTATGCCCTATATCTCTGCTTCAATTATCTTTCAACTTTTACAAGTGGTTTCACCTGATGTGAAGCGCTTAGCAAAAGAAGAAGGACAAGCAGGTAAACGTAAAATCACCCAATACACACGCTATCTTACTGTGCTTATCACAGTCATACAAGGTTTTGGTATTGCCACCTTGCTTGAAGGTATGCGCAGTCCGGAAGGAGCACTTGTAGTTTCCGATCCGGGTTGGACGTTCAGAATTGTTACAATTTTAACACTTGTGACCGGAACAACATTACTTATGTGGATCGGTGAACAAATAACTTCACGCGGTATAGGAAACGGAATCTCATTGATTATCTTCTCCGGTATCGTTGTGGGAATTCCCGGCGCAATTTTCCGCTCAATTCAACTTATAGGTGCCGGTGATATGAATATTATTTTAGCACTTGTAGTTGTTGTTATGATGCTTGCAGTGCTTATCGGCATTGTATTTATGGAAAGAGCGCAAAGAAGAGTGCCAATTCATTACGCAAAACGTCAAGTTGGGCGTAAAGTATACGGCGGTCAAACAACACACTTACCTTTGAGAATCAATACCGCAGGTGTTATTCCTCCCATTTTTGCACAATCATTGTTATTGTTTCCCGCAACTTTGGCAGGTTTTTCCGAAGCGGCATGGTTGCAAACAATTGTTTCTTGGTTTCAACCAACATCAATTGTTTATAATATCATCTTCGTAGGTTTGATTTTCTTCTTCTGTTTCTTCTATACAGCAATTATCTTCGATCCGAAAGATATTGCTGAGAACTTGAAGAAAGCAGGCGGATTTATCCCGGGTATACGCCCTGGTGAACCAACTCAAAGTTATCTTGATACAGTTCTTTCAAGACTCACACTATGGGGTGGTGTGTATATATCAATTATTTCTATTTTGCCAATGCTCTTAATTGCGCAATTCAATGTTCCATTCTACTTTGGCGGAACAAGCTTACTCATCTTGGTAGGCGTAGCCATAGACTTTATGGGACAAGTGGAAAGTGCAATGATCTCTCGCCAATACGAGGGACTCATGAATAAGGGCAATAAGAAAAATAGATAATAAAACTTTAATAGCAGGATTATTTTTTTATTTCAGGTGTTCAAAGAATAATCCTGCTATCATCAATATAACTCCAAGAGAAACCAAATCTTATGAAATACTGTTGGGGTTTCCAAAGGGAATTATTCCCTTTGGCCGCGCCGGAGGCGAATCAAATCTTGTCAGCATCATATTATAATGATAAGTAAACAAGGATACAAATTTTGAAAAAATTTCGCGGTGTCTTTATAAAAAATGAGAAAGAGATTGAGCTCATGGCAATTGCCAATGGCATGGTAGCATGCATATTGGATGAGTTGATGTGCCATGTAGAGCCCGGTCGTTCGACAATGTTTTTTGAAAAGATAGTCGTAGAAATGTGTCAGCAATATAATGTAAAGCCTGCATTTTTAGGATTGTACGGTTTTCCATATGCAACATGTATTTCTGTGAATGAGCAGATTATACATGGCTTCCCTTCCGATGATGTTATCCTTAAAGAGGGTGATATTGTAAGTTTTGATGTTGGTGTATGCTATAAAGGTTTTTACGGAGACGCGGCTCGTACTGCTTATGTTGGTACGGTATCCGAAGAAGCCGATCGATTAGTGGCAACCACTCGCACATGCTTGGATAATGCAATATCCGCGGCAAAACCCGGAAATACATTGCGTGACATATCCTCTGCAATACAAACATATGCAGAGTCACATGGCTATGGCGTTGTAAGACGTTTTGTAGGCCATGGCATTGGAACAAAACCGCACGAAAAACCGGAAGTACCGTGCTTTGTAACCAATGAAGTATCTCCACTTCCTTTAAAAGCGGGTATGGTTCTCTCAATAGAACCAATGCTCACTCAAGGGTCGTATGAGATAGAAATTCTTAAAGACGGTTGGACGGCAGTCACTAAAGATAGAAAACTTGCCGCTCACTGGGAAAACACAATAGCCATTACCTCAGATGGTGCACGAATCTTAAGCGATGCGTCAAACTATCACGGAGAAAAGGGTGATTTTACCTAAGAATTTCAAATAGATATAGCATGAAAAATTATTTTTCATGTTCTGCTTGACAAAAGCAGGAGAAAAAGCTAATTGTATCAGTTCATAAGTTTAACGACTAAAAAACTGTATTTGGAAAAAATTAAACAAGCGGAGTGAAAGATGAAAGTCAGACCATCCGTCAAGACAATGTGCCCTAAATGTAAAGTCATTCGTCGCAAAGGTGTTTTGCGTGTGATTTGCGAAAATCCACGTCATAAACAAAGACAAGGCTAATACTTTATTAGGTAGATTGGAACAGACAAAACACATAGTTCAGATTTGAGCATAAATTTTTTTCCATAATCAACAATGAATTTGTATGATTGTTGGCAAAATGTATATTTTGAAAAGTTTATGTAACTTGCACCAAGACAAATCTGATAGGTAGCAGGAGTATAAAGTGGCTCGTATTGCTGGTGTAGAATTGCCTCGTGGCAAACGTGCGGATATCGCACTTACGTATATTTATGGTATAGGTCGTGTCACGGCTTTACAAATACTTGAAACAACAGGTATTGAGTGGAATCGTGGTATTGATGATTTATCTGCTGAAGAAATCAACGAAATCCGTAAAGAACTTGAAGCTAACTACAAGGTTGAAGGTGATCTTCGCCGTGAAGTTTCTGCAAATATCAAGCGCTTAATGGACGCAGGTTGTTTCCGTAGTTTACGCCACCGTCGTGGTTTGCCTGTAAGAGGGCAAAGAACGCACACAAAAGCGCGTACTCGTAAGGGTCCACGTCGTGGTGCAGTAGGTAAGAAGAAGTAATTTCTCATGCACATTGTGCATTAATTAAGTGATTAAAACTTAAGAAGGAATGGAGTATGGCAAGAGCCAAACGTGCCGTTAAAAAAAGAGAAAAAAAGAATATTCCCTTGGGATTAGCCTTTATTCAAGCCTCTTTTAATAACACTATTGTAACTTTTACAGATACTCGCGGAAACGCGATAAGTTGGGCATCAGCCGGTCAAAGCGGATTTAAGGGTTCACGTAAGTCAACACCTTTTGCAGCGCAAATTGCGGCTGAAACTGCAGCTAAAAAAGCTCAAGACAACGGAATGCGTACAGTAGGTATTTATGTGAAAGGTCCGGGAACGGGCAGAGAAGCGGCTATGCGTGCTATTAATACAGCAGGCTTTAAAGTAGCTTTTATTCGTGACGTTACCCCCATCCCACATAACGGTTGCCGTCCGCCCAAGCGCAGACGTGTGTAATAATATAGAATAGCGGAGGACTATAGTCTTGGCTAAATATAATGAAGCAAAATGTAGACTTTGTCGCAGAGAAGGCACAAAGCTTTTCTTGAAAGGCGACAGATGTTTTGGTGATAAATGTGCGTATGACAGACGCCCATATGCTCCCGGACAACACGGTAGAGCACGCAAAAAAGCCAGTGATTACGCTGTGCAGTTGCGTGAAAAACAAAAAGTCCGTCGCGTATATGGCGTACTTGAAAAGCAATTCCACGGCTATTTTGTAAAAGCCGATATGGCAAAAGGTGTTACCGGTGATAACTTGCTTGCAACACTTGAACGCCGTTTAGATAATGTAATTTATCGTATGGGATTTGCGAATTCAAGAAGTCAAGCGCGTCAATTAGTACGTCACGGTATTTTCACAGTGAACGGAAAGAAGGTTGATATTCCTTCAATCCAAGTAAATATCGGTGATATTGTTTCTGTGCCTGAAAAGAACAGAAAAATCCCTGTGTTGGCAGAAGCCCAAGAAGTTGTGGCTCGTCGTGGTTGCCCAGCTTGGCTTGAAGTAACCGGTGCTGATTTCAAAGGTGTTGTTAAAGCATTACCACAACGTGATGATATTCAATTCCCAATCAACGAATCTCTTATTGTTGAGTTGTACTCAAAATAATGAGTATTTATTCCTTTAAATCATAAGGATACAGGTATTATCATGTCTAAACACGCTAGCAAGCTTATAAATGCTCGTAACTGGGCAGTGCTGGTGAAGCCTGAACAAATCCAAAGAGTAAGCAGTACAGAAGACTTTATGTACGGAAAATTTGTGTGTGAACCTCTTGAAAGAGGCTACGGCACAACTATCGGTAATGCTCTTCGTAGAGTGCTCTTAAGTTCTTTGCAAGGTGCGGCTTTTGTATCTGTTAAGATTGCCGGGGTTCAACACGAATTCACAACAATCACAGGTGTTCTTGAAAATATCACAGATGTTATACTGAATATTAAATTAGTCAGGTTGGCACTTGATACCGATACACCGCAGAAAGTTTCTTTGCATGTGCAAAAGAAAGGACCTGTAACAGCTGCAGATATTAAAGTTAATCAGCATGTTGAAGTTCTTAATCCTGAACAACATATAGCTACTTTGACCGAAGATGTTGATCTTGAAATGGAATTTGAAGTGCGCATGGGTAAGGGATATGTCACAGCCGATCAACACGACGGCTTGGACGATGAAATCGGACTTATCAAGCTTGATGCAAGCTTTTCACCTATAAGAAAAGTTTCTTATACAATTGAACAAGCTCGTGTCGGTCAAATGACAAACTATGATAAACTTATTCTTGAACTTTGGACTGACGGCTCAGTTTCTCCTGAAGAAGCTTTGGCTTACAGCGCAAAGATTATCAAGGAACAAATATCAGTATTTATTAATTTTGATGAGCAATCCACAAATGCAGTTGGAATTGGCGGCAATGAGCAAGGCGATTTGAATGAAAATCTCTTCAAAAGCATTGATGACCTTGAACTATCTGTACGTGCGACAAATTGTTTACGTTCTGCAAATATTCCCACAGTTGGCGAACTTGTGCAAAAAACGGAAAACGATATGCTTAAAACAAAGAACTTTGGTAAGAAATCATTAGATGAAATTAAAGAAGTCTTGAACGAAATGGGATTAGACTTCGGCATGAAAGTTGATTCTTTTGAAAAGAAATACCAAGAATGGAAGAGGAAGCAAAACTATGAGGCATAGTAATTTCGGAAAAAAACTCGGCCGTAACCCATCCCACCGTAAAGCACTTTACCGCAACATGGCAAAAGCTTTGCTTACATATGGTCGCATTAAAACTACTGAAACAAAAGCGAAATTGTTGGGAGCTGTTGTAGATCCACTTATCACACTTGCGAAAAGAAACGATTTACACGCACGCCGTCAAGCCTATGATGTTCTTGGCGATCACCAACTAGTCAAAAAACTTTTTGATGAAATTGGACCACAATACGCTGATATTAACGGCGGTTATACACGTGTTATGAAGCTTGCTGATATGCGTAAGGGCGATAGCGCACCTATGGCACTTATTGAGCTTACAAAATACGAATTACCAGCTGCTGAATAATGCATCAATAAATTAAGATTAGCCCAAGTAGATTATTCTGCTTGGGTTTTTTTATTTAAGCCATTTTAGGCATTCCGCGCGAACGAGAGTTTTGTTTGCTACTCTGTTTGTAAAAGAAAAGTTTTGTATTTCTTCGATTATTTTTTGTGATAAGTCATCCGAATCATCGACATAGTTTACTAATTCAAATGTATCTATTGATGGTTTTTTATCATATACCCATAGGAAATTATCTACATGCATTCCAACATATGGTTTGACTCCACACGCGAGAGGTTCAAGAAAATTTTGCCCTCCTAAAGGTTTTATTGAACCACCTACAAAAACAATATCGGCATACTGATAGAGTATTTTTAAAGCACCATAGCTATTCCAGACGATAGCATTATTATTTGTACGAAGATATTCAACAAGGTCTTGAAGTAAAAGTTTTTTTTCTCCGGCTGTTACACAATTATCAAGAGAGTTCTTCCAAAATTCGCTTCTTTCAATATGTTTTGGGCAGATAATCATTCGGGTTGAAGGGCAGATTGTTCTTATTTTTGAAATAGCTGAAAGAATGTCATTTTCTTCTTCTTGCCTTATAGATGCAAATAGAACAATAGGTGAATCATAAGTATTTGGTACTATTTCTGTTTGTTCTAACAATTCTCTGGCTTGAATAAATTTGAGATTATTCATTAATTCAAAAGAAATTGAATAATTCTTATTGTGGAAAATTTTACTGAATCGTTCTTTATCAACTTCTGAAAGAGCATATACCGCTTTTGGAGGAAGATTAGACAGTATTGGTTTGAGCAATGAGAGTGAGCGTAAAGTTTTCTCTGACATACGAGCATTTACAAAGGAAAATGCAATATTGAGTTTTTTACACGCGTATAAGAAACCAAGCCAAATTTCAGTTTCAAAAATGTAGCTGTGGTCTGGAGAAATTTGACTAAGTGCATTAAATATATAACGTGGTTTATCAAAAGGGGCAAAGTATGCATATAATGAATATTCAATATTGTTTTTAGCAAAAGTTTCAAAAATATCTACGCCTTCTTTTGTCCAAGAAAAACAATAATAAATACAGTCTTTTTCAAGATAATATTTAATATATGTGCATGCAAGTTGCGCTTCACCGCCTGATGCCGCATAAAGTAGTATTTTCTTTCTGTTTGGTACTTTCTTGTACTCGTGTTTTACCAGTCTTTGATTGAAGCCAGTCTTGATTCGTGCTTTAAATTTCAAAAGCGGTATAACTAAAGTCCATAAAATAGAATAGATTGCAAAAAAAATACGCATGATAATCCCCTGACTATATTGCAAAAAAAGGGGAAAACCCTAAAAGTCTTCCCCTGAAACTCATAAACTGTAAACCAGTAGTTTGCGTTATCTAAAAATGCGTATTATTTATAGGAAGTTGACAGGAATATGATTCGCTTTCAGCGAGACCAAAGGGGATAATC
>CAYJPB010000097.1:0-7848 GCA_964371955.1 uncultured Desulfovibrionaceae bacterium
CGATTGCAGCGTTGATTTTTTCATCGTGCAAGGTAGGTGTGTCGTCCCAACGAATATTGTGCCAGGTAAAATACTTCATGAAAAGGTGAGACATGTGTGTTGCAGGAACAAGAATCATCAAGAAAAATGTATAAATTGCAAGCAAAGCAAAACCGGCATTAGGAATTGGGTTTGTGCCTTCAATCGGTGTGGTAAGATTGAAAGTAAGGAAGTTCATAAGGAAATCACGTTGTACAACAAAGTAAGAATCTGTTGTGGCATAAGCGATAAGTCCAAACAATGCCCAACCGCCGAAAACGATAAGGTTGAAATAGTGTTCAGGCGTTGAATAAGCTTTTAAAGAAGGAGAAGTGAGTCTTCTTACAAGAAGGAGAACAGCGCCGACTAAAATACCAATTTTACCAACTAAAGTACAAAGATTAGCCAAAAGTTCTGTCAAGCCATAAATTTGACCTGAATTGATTCCGCCCCATCCGAGCAAAACGCCGATCATTGTAAGACCGAAAGCGCCAAAACAAAGATAAATACCGGCATGGAAAGGATATGTGCGATACCACAAATCACGGTTATGCTTGTAGGTTAGGTGTAAAAGAAGCATTTCTTCGGCAAGACCTTTTGCCATGCCCGCCATTGAGTGCGTGCGTGGTTTTTTCCACCAGTCAACTTCTTCTAAATAAGAACCGCCCCAAGCAGCTCTTTCCCCTTCATGCGGTACGGGATATAATTCCCAACGTATGTGTAAGGGGCGATTAATAAATTGTTTTGCCTTTGATAATGCCATGAAAAGACAAACAACTACGGCTATATAGCCAAAAATGTAAGTAATAATAGTCATGAGCCACATCTCCATCTTTTGTTAAAAATTTCTAAAAGATATTATTCATTTTTTCACTAAAGGTCAACCACTTTTTCACCACTTGTGAGTGCTTTTACATCTAACTATCATGAATATAAATGAAATTATTTTTAAAACTTATTTCTTCAAGTACCATTTTCAACTATAAAGTATAAATGAATTTTCAACATATATATAATGTAGAAAAAAAATTTTATATATGATTTTATCTTGACAATCCTTGTAAGAGCGACTACTTCATTTTCAACGAAGAGGCATTTTTTTAAATATCAAATTTACTCTAGAGTTGGCATGAAAATTGCAATACTTTTTCTAGAAAAACTTGAGTGTCAAGAATAAGACACCAAGATTGAAGGTGTAGAGACTCTTTGATTTAAGACATGCGCCTTCATAAAGCTGACCAAGCTTGAAATATAGGTAAATATTGCCGTATTTTACATTTTTATTAGAGTGTAAATTCAAAATGCGAAACGCTTTATGTGCATTATTTGCCCTACAATATAAATTGAATTACCGGAGATTTTATGGCTACTTTGCTTTTACAAACACCTCAACAAGGTGAAACCATCACGCATATCATTGACAATACGATAACAGAATTAGATTTTGGCTTTCCTACAGATACCGCATTATTTGAAATGATTGACGACACTTTGCAGATTTATCTTGAAGATATTGACGCAACAATTATATTAGACGATTTTTACGCTGTTTATCACGAAGACTTTATACCAAACTTTATCTTTGACGGTTTCATGATTGCAGGTTTAGACTTTTTTGAAGCTTTCAATCCTGAAATTATGCCATCATTCGGTTTGATGACATATTATAGCAACAGAAACTCCTTGCAAACAGAAAACACTGAACTTACAGAGGGCATAGATGCTCTTGAAGGCGAAATGGGCGGTTCTGACTATAGTGCAGACTCAGAAGACAGTCAAAACAATTTCCCTTCAGCTGATTCAAATAATTCCGGTGAAGCAAGTAATACGGGCGACAGCTCTACACAAAGCTCTCAAGCTTCTTCAGGGAAAAGAGTTGAAACCGAAACTACTGATATTGAAGAAACAACATCAAGTAATAACAATAATATTCAACCCTCTCCCGACAATTCTTCATCCTCTACTCCTCCTCTTTCTACTACATCTCCATTACCTCAAGATGAATTAGTTCAAGAAGCAGTGAAACCTGATTTTGACAATTCATTAGCTCCAAACACCGCTCCCACGATTGATTCGGTTGAAAACTTACAAGCCGTTGAAAATAATGTTGATAATAGCGTGAGCGGAACAGTTTCCGTGACTGACGATTATTCACAAACCAATCTTACTTTTGAATTTGAAAATGCAATAAATGGCACTGTAAAAGGTGTTTACGGTGATATTTCAATAAATTCTGACGGTGTTTATACCTACGTACTCAACAATCAAGATATTGACACAAACGCCCTCAAAGAAGGACAAATTGTCACCGAAACATTCACGGTTATTGT
Organism: uncultured Desulfovibrionaceae bacterium; assembly: GCA_964371955.1. GTDB lineage: Bacteria > Desulfobacterota > Desulfovibrionia > Desulfovibrionales > Desulfovibrionaceae > CAYJAZ01. The sequence continues at coordinate 2,349 of CAYJPB010000097.1, forward strand.
CACCGACGAAAGCGGACTTGCAAGCGAACAAACAATTACTGTTACAGTTAAAGGCACAAACGATCGCCCTACTCTTTCTGTTGAAAATTTGAGCGGCAATGAAGAAAGCGCAACTATCACAGGACAAGCTGTAGGTACAGATGTTGATGTTGATACTGTACTCACTTTCAGCGTTACAAGCACGCAAACAAGCCCTTATGGTGATTTTGTTATCGATGCAAATACAGGCGCATACACTTTCACTTTGAATGACGATGCGCAAAAGCTTGCTCAAGGTGAAGAACATTCTATCAATTACATAATTCAAGTAAATGACGGAAACGGCGGAACAACTTCACAAGTGGTTACTGTAACAATCACAGGCACAAACGATGTGCCTACACTTTCAGTTGAAAACATTTCAGGCAATGAAGAAAGTGGCACAATCACAGGAAATGCAATCGCTTCTGATGTTGATACTATCGACACTCATACTTTCAGCGTGACAAGCACACAAACAAGCCCTTACGGTGACTTTGTTATCGATGCAAATACAGGCGCATACACTTTCACTTTGAATGACGATGCGCAAAAGCTTGCTCAAGGTGAAGAACACACTATTGATTACACAATTCAAGTTGACGACGGAAACGGCGGAACAACTTCACAAGTGGTGACAGTAACAATTACGGGCACAAACGATGTGCCGACACTGGGAGTTAAGAATCTTTCTGCAAGTGATATACAAACTTTTGTTTCAGGAAAAGCCACCGCAAGCGATATAGACAATAATGCAGAGCTAACATTCAGCACTAAAGGCGAAATATTCAATGAATACGGAATGTTTAAAATAAACCCTGAAACAGGTGATTATACCTATACCCTATTCACAAACACAAAAGAACTTGCCGAGGGTCAAGAAATTACTCAAGAATTCACTGTGGTTGTTACAGACGAAAACGGTTCATCAACAGAACAAATTGTGACGGTAAAAATTACGGGCACGAATGAAGCACCATCACTCACTGTAAATAATATCATAGGGCACGAAGATCAAAATGTTATAACAGGTAAAGCAAGTGCTAAAGATGTTGATAATGATGCAGAACTCACTTTCAGCGCAGAAGGTACAAGCGAATACGGAACATTCACAATCGACCCCAAAACCGGCGATTATACTTTCACATTAAACGAAAATGCGCAAAGCCTTGAAGAGGGCGAAGTTTTAAATCAAAACTTTACAGTAACAGTGACAGATGAACACGGAGAAAGTTCCACACAAACTGTTACCGTAACGGTTACAGGCAGAAGCGACGCTGTTGAAGTATTGACAGTCGATAACGTTACAGACGATAATACTCTCAATGTTTTTGAAGCAAGTAAAGATGTTGCCATAACAGGTACAATTGAAGGCGACTTTACAGAAGGCGATAGAGTTACTGTTGAAGTGAATGGCAAAATTTTTGAAGGAGAACTTAATGCTGACGGCAGTTATTCAGTAAATGTTTCAGGCAATGAATTATCGGTTGACCATGAAGTAACAGTCACAGTGTATGCAAGTGATGCGAGAGGCGAAATACAACCTGTTACAGTTACTAAAGAATTTACTTTCAAAGGCGACCCGCTTGCCGACGACTTTGTTTCAATTAACGAAGGCGCGCGAGTTGACGGTAATTTATTCTCCGCTGATGAACAAGGTCAAGGGCTTACAGTTGACAGAATTGAAGCGCCCGAAGGTTGGATTGTTACAGAAAATTCCGACGGTTCTTTCACGCTTACGTATGAAGTAGGTTCAAATGGCACAGTAAAAGGTAATTACACTGTTGAGATTGCTACGGACGGCACATTCACTTACACAGGGCCTACAGTAATAGGCGGTGTTGACTATAACGACATCAACAGCATTATTAAAGTGGTGGTTACCGATACAAATGGCGTTGAATACGACACAACTGTAACCTTTGCAAATAATGCCGCAACTCAAGATAATTTATATATTGACGGCGACTTTACAGGAAATACTGTTACAGTAATTAACCGCGACAGTATTGATAATACCACTTATGAATATTCCACCGCCGATTATTCAGGTTCTTCAAATGTTGGCGCGGATCAGCTTCTTTCAGGCTTCTTCTTGGGTGAAAATAACGACGTCATCGAAGTCACGGGAACAGTCGGCTATGGAGAAGGCAAGGCACACCATATTTACGGTGATGAACTAAACCCAACCAAAGATGGCGGACACGATGAAATTACTGTCGGCGAATTAGCTGCAGGCGGACATATCCGCGGTGACGGTAACTTAAAAGCAGGACTTGAGGGCGGTGACGATGTCATCACAGTCGGCACAATGAATGCGACCACACTTGACACAGTGAACGAAACTTCAAGCAGAATTATAGGTGATGGCTGGAGCGTAAATAATGGCGCAATAGGCGGTGACGACACGATTAGTGTTGATGATATGCTTAAAGGTGAAATTGCCGGTGATGCCTATTATCTTCACGGTGAAGGCGGTGACGACGATCTTAATATTGGCGACATGTCAGGCGGTAATCTTTTGGGTGACGCTCATCACGTTTATGCATCAGGCGTAGGTGGCGACGATACTATTGATGTTGACTCTTTCACGAGTAAAGATTCTTATATCTCAGGCGATGGATACTATGTTTACGGACAAGGTGGCGACGACACAATAAATGTTGATGAAATGAGTGGCAGAAGCATTTACGGTGATGCAAATCAGCTTTACGGAAAAGGTGGAGATGATACCATTAACGTTGGAACACATACAAGCGGTTCAATCCCGGGCGATGGTTCAATTGCACATAGTGGCAGTCAAGCAGGTGACGATACTATTAATGTTGATAGTCTTAAAGGCGGCAATATCTACGGTGATAGTTATACCGAATACGGCAGTGCAAAAAGTGGCAGTGATACTATCAACATCGACACAATGAGTAGTGGTAATATCTATGCTGACGCTGTTTCCGGCACTTTTGATGATGGCGGAAACGATACCGTTTCAGTAAACGAATTTACAGCAAATGCCAGAGGTGTTATAGATGGCGGTTTAGGTAACGATACTTTTGCCTATACAAATGAAGAAGGCGCAAATATTGATTTCAGCACGGTTGGCTCAATAAAAGTTGACGGCGCAAATAATGTGACAATAAAGAATTTTGAAAATGTCACCACAGGCGAAGGTAATGACTTTATCAAAGTTTCAAGTGACACTGCCATAGGAAATATTGATACCGGTGCAGGAGTGGATATCATCTATTCAGCAGATATGAGTATGTCTGACATGCTATCAAACAACAACCTTATGAATGCCGAAATATTCATTACAGGTGGCGGAATTTCCTCTTCAACACATGAAGAAATTCTTCAAGAGCTCGGTATTACTCAAGAAGGGCAAGAAGTTACTTTTGACGATACATGGACTTTATCAAGTAACGAAAACGGCGGTTCAATCTACTCAAACGGCGTAAATGAAGTATGGGTGAAAGACCCTACAGTCAACCCTGATGTGCAAATTGGCGACAGTGCCGATGGCTCTGCAATCAATGCGCAAAGTTTTTACGATTTTGACGGCAACATCACGGATTCAGCACTTATCGCTTTGCAAGATATGACTAACGATATCGAACACGACGATTACGATTATGACGACAGTCTTTCAGGTTTCGACTTGAGTCAACCCTCTGTTCTTATTGGACTTGACGGAGACGCCACACTCACAGGCGGTAATCAAGCAGATATTCTTGTAGGTGATGAAGGTGAAGATTCCATTATGGGTGGCGACGGCGACGATGCAATGTTCGGCGGTGACGACGATGATCTGCTCTTTGGTGACAGCGGTAACGACACAATTGACGGCGGTGCAGGTGAAGACATTCTCACAGGCGGTGACGGCGAAGATATGCTCAAGGGAGGCGAGGGTAACGATATATTAATCGGTGGTAAAGGCGATGATATTCTTACCGGTGGTGACGGCGACGACGTTTTCTCATGGAATGTAGACGACTTTGATGATATGGAAAATGATACTGTTACTGATTTACAAGCAGGCGACACCCTCGATCTCTCAAACTTCCATGAAAACGGTTACAGCTTTGAAGTGAATGAATCAGAAAGTAACCCAAATGATGTTGAAATCAATATTCTTGATAGCGTTGGTAAAAGTGCCGGTTCTATTACTCTTTCTGATGTTGAATTCTCTGCAAACGATATTCAAGATTCACTAGAGAGCGACGGATCATTCGGCGTATAAGCAAGTATTGTTCTTATAAAATTATCCCTCTTTTGCTCAACCAGAAGAGGGATTTTTTAAAATGAATTTCTTGCTATTTATTTAAGTTTTGGATAGTATCACTTCATACGCTAAAAATGAGGAATATCAATGTCTGATTTTAAACTTATGGACAAGGCAAAAGCCCCTGGCTGAGCCGCAAAAACAGCTCCTGAGTTACTGGAGCAAATTTTAAACAAAATTTCAAAAATACCTGATAATTCCAAGAGGATACTCCACGGTTTTGAACATAATGAAGACGCTGTTGTGCTTCAAATGCCTCATAAAAATTTGTTCACTGAAAGTGCGCAAAATATAGCTCTTGTACAAACACTTGATATTCTTACTCCAATTGGCAATAACCCTAGACTTTTCGGTCAGGTTGCGGCTGCAAATGCGCTTTCTGATGTGTATGCAATGGGTGGCGAGGCTTGGTCGTGCATGAATATCTTATCCTTTCCATCTCAAGATATTGATATTTCAGTATTAGTTGAAATTTTAGAGGGTGGAATAGAAAAGATTATCGAAGCTGATGCAGTGCTTGCCGGTGGGCATACACTCGAGGAAGAAGAAATTAAATACGGCTTAAGCGTGACGGGCTATATTGACCCCGAAAACATAGCAAGTAATGACGGATTAAAATCCAACGACGTGCTTTTACTTACAAAACCCATTGGAACAGGTGTGCTTGCAACAGCAATAAAAGCGCAATGGGAAAGTGAAGCCAAAGTGAAAGAGGCGGAAAAAACACTCTATTCATGGGCAACAATGCTCAACAAAAAACCGTCACAAGTCATAAGAGATATGCAACTCAAAGCCGCAACCGATATCACAGGTTTCGGGCTTGGAGGACATTTGCTTGAAATGGCAAAAGCTTCAAAATGCGCTATTGAGCTTGATGTTATGACAATTCCCTTTATGGAAAATGTTATAGATTTTGCAGAAAATGGCTTAATTCCACAAGGTACGTACAGCAACAGAAAACACTGTCAATGCAAAACACATTATGCTCTTGATTTAAATGACGATTTACAGAAATTAAAAGCAACACTTGTTTTTGATGCACAAACATCAGGCGGATTAGTTCTTGCTGTGCCACAAGAAAGAGCGATGGAAGCAAAGGAAAGGCTGCACACTCTTGGCGTGAATGTTTGGGAAATTGGCAGAGTTTCAGAGTTGAAAAATCCATCAGAACAATTAATTCTTCTTTAGGAAAAATCATGAGCG
>CAYJPB010000098.1:0-1471 GCA_964371955.1 uncultured Desulfovibrionaceae bacterium
AAACACACTGTTTTGCAAAGTTTTCTAAAAAATTAGAATGGAGTGCCCCGAAAGGGGCTTTTTTAATTAAATTATGTTATTACAAAAAGAAAAAATTATATTTGAAGATAAAGAAGTGCCATGCTTCCTATACGGCGCTGTATCGTCTTCTCTTGATATTGCACACGAACTGTACCAAAAGGAATTGTTTCCTGAATGGGGCAGTGTTTTAGTGCGTTCTCAAAACTCGGGCAGGGGGCAGATGGGACATGCATGGCATTCTGAAGAGGGAAATATTTACGCCGCTCTTCGTCTTCCAAGTGTGGGGATATTTGACACACATGCTGCTGCTCCTATTATTGGCGGTATGCTTGTCTCGGCTCTAAAAGAAATTTTTCTTGCTGAGAATTTATTAGATGATTACACGCATGAAAAAAAATTTCAAAAAGATATATTTTTTTTGAAATGGACAAACGACATTATGATTTTTATAGATGAAAAATACTATAAAATCGGTGGGATACTACTTGAAGAAAAAGAAAATATGCTTGTTGCAGGTATTGGAATAAATGTACATTCTTCCCCTAAAAATATTGAGCATGAAAGTAATGCAAGCTTGCCGGCAAGCCACCTTGGCAAGTTTTTTCCTATTACTGATGAATTAAATTTTAGTATATGGTCAAGACTTGTGTATTCTGTTTATCTGTGTTACAAGGGTATAGTTCAATCCACTAAAGAAACAAGAATTGATAGCAAAAACCGTGCTGTCGATAGTGTTTTTTTGTTGCAAAAACAAGCACTTAGGCTTGCGTCTGAGAGCATGGCTTTTGTCGGTAAGCGTATTGATATTATTGATGCCTTGCCGGAAGAAACGACAGATTTTGATGATACTCATGAACCGATACGCACGTATACAGGAATACTTCAAAAAATGTCGGACGAACAAACAACGCTTGGAGGGCTTGTTGTCGATACAATGTACGGCAGAAGAACTTTTCTGAGCGGCAGAATACGCTTGCCATTTTAATGTGGTCGGAAATCGTTAAAAACACTGAGTTTTTAATGAGAGCGAAGCGAACAAAGGCTTTAGCGAACAAGCCCCTTTATGCTATAGGGCACGTTTTTTGCGCAGTGAGGTTTTTGTATGCCAAGCATAAAAACGCATTAGAATGGTGTGGCAGAATACGTTTAAGTAGAGGTTTTGGGTAAAATTTTCTTTTGAGAATGAATTTGAGTGTGATTGCCAAAATACGTGACATATGCGAAAGAAATTGGCAGAAAACGGAATATTGAGGAGAGATTATGCAAGGAAAAAACTTTCAAGAAATATTAAGTAAAATTGAAGGAAAACGAATACTTGTTGCAAATAGGGGTATTCCTGCAAGGCGTATTTGCCGTGCTATACGAGAAAGATGTAATGCTATAGCTGTTATGACAGCAACAGATGTTGATAAAACGTCCTTAGCGGCATCGGCTGCACACGAATTATTAT
>CAYJPB010000098.1:1481-7697 GCA_964371955.1 uncultured Desulfovibrionaceae bacterium
TAGGTTCATCTGCCGAAGCAATGAACTTACTCGGCAATAAGGTTGAAGCTCGTCGTCTTGCGCAAGAGCTTAATGTGCCTGTTGTGCCGGGTTCAGAGGGGGCCGTAGATATTCCCGAAGCACGCAAATTAATCAAAGAAATTGGCTTGCCTGTTATGCTTAAAGCAGAAGGCGGCGGTGGCGGAAGAGGTATTTTTGCCATAACAAATGAAGACGAACTTGAAGATGCATTTGCAAAAGCTTCTACCATGGCTGAAGCAGCATTCGGTAATCCTCGCCTTTTTGTAGAAAAATATCTTCAAAATGTACGCCACATTGAAATACAAGTTATTGCCGATAAATACGGCAATGTTTTTGCATTTGATGAAAGAGATTGTTCCGTTCAGCGTAACCATCAAAAACTTATTGAAATAACACCTTCACCATGGCAAGGCTTGACCGAAGAATTGCGCGAAAATCTGAAAGAATACGCTCGCAAACTTGTAAAGCATGTACAATACGATTCTTTGGCAACTGTTGAATTTTTGGTTACAGAAGACGGCACGCCGTATATGATTGAAGTAAACACACGCTTGCAGGTTGAACACGGTATTACGGAATGTCGCTACGGTATTGACTTGGTAGAAATGCAAATTGGTGTTGCATTCGGCATGGAATTAAATTTAGATAAAGCGAAAGTCAAACCTTCTCAATTTGCAATGCAAGTACGTATAAATTGTGAAGATCCTCAAAATTCTTTTATGCCGAATACGGGTAGAATTATCCGCTATGTTTCGCCGGGTGGGCTTGGCGTCCGCCTTGATTCAAACCTATCAGCCGGGTATGATTTTCCCTCAAATTATGATTCAGCCGGCGCTCTTTTGATTGCGTATGGCAGAGGATGGGATAAAGTATGCGGCGTTATGGCGCGTGCTTTGAGTGAATACACAATTTCAGGTCTTAAAACAACTATTCCTTTTTATAGACATGTTCTGCAAAATCAAGACTTTTTGGATGCAAACTTCAATACAAATTTCATTGCTACCAATCCTGATTTATTGGCTTATAATGACATAGCTCCCGAAGGTGAACGCCTGTCAAAGCTAGTGGCTGAAATTTCTGCAAGGGGATATAACCCTTACGTGCAATTGGGTGAATACCGTTCTCTTACAACACCAAAATTGCCATCCTATAATCCTGTTTTGCCGACAATTTCCACAGAAGATCATCTCGAGCATAATTCTTATCCTAAAAATGACAGGGGAGCACTCCTTGATTTTGTGCGTGACACGAAAAAAATTCACTTCACAGACACAACACCTCGTGATATGACACAATCAAATACAGGAAACAGGTTCAGGCTTGCAGAAGATGAACTTATAGGGCCTTACCTTGATAATGCAAATCTTTTCTCAATTGAAAACGGGGGGGGCGCACATTTTCACGTCAATATGATGGCGAATATGACGTACCCATTCTCTGAAGCACATCAATGGAATACTTTTGCGCCAAAAACATTAAAGCAATTGCTTGTGCGTTCTACAAATGTGCTTGGATATACGCCACAACCAAAAAATCTTATGCGCCTCACAGCCGAAATGATTTGTGAGCATTATGATATCATGCGCTGTTTCGATTTCTTGAATGATATCGATAACATGACTCCGCTTGCCGAAGTTATGCTCAGCCGCGAAGACGTTATATTTGAACCGGCGCTTTCCATGTCAGTTGCTGAAGGTTTTGATATCGATCATTATATGGATGTGACGGAATATATTCTCCAATCAGTCGGAAAAATCATGGGTGTGAGCGCCAAAAAAGCAAGCAAAGAAATCATCCTCGGGCTTAAGGACATGGCAGGCGTGTGTTCGCCGCGCTTTATGCGTGATATGGTGAAAGCCTTGCGTAAAAAATATCCTGACTTGGTTTTGCATTATCACAGACACTATACAGACGGCTTGTTTGTGCCGAGTGTCGGTGCTGCGGCGCAGATGGGCTGCCATATAGTTGATACAGCTCTTGGTGCATCCGTGCGTTCATACGGTCAGGGGGATATTCAATCCACCGCCGCCTATATTAAAGATGAATTCGATATTGACAACATCTTGAATATGGATGCTATTAATCAGGCAAACTTTGTATTAAAGCAAATTATGCCTTATTATGACAGATATGCTTCTCCTTACTTCTTGGGAACTGATTATAATGTTGTGAATCACGCAATGCCGGGCGGTGCAACTTCTTCTTCTCAAGAGGGAGCGCTTAAACAAGGCTACATTCACTTATTGCCTTCAATGCTTGAATTCTTGGCAGAAGCTCGTAAGATAGTGCGTTACCATGATGTGACACCGGGATCTCAAATCACGTGGAATACTTCATTCCTCGCTATCACAAATGCCTATAAAAGAGGCGGCGATGAAGATGTTGCAAACTTGCTTTCCATCATAAAAGAAGTGGCAAATTCAGACGAAAAGAAACATTCCGGAAAGCTGAAAAAAGCTCGTTTACTCATTTATCAAGACTGCAATGATGCATTCAGAAATCTTCTTTTAGGTAAATTCGGCAAACTTCCTTTGGGCTTTCCTCCGGATTGGGTGTATCAATCAGCTTTTGGTGCGGATTATAAGAAAGCAATCAAGCAAAGAACCACAGAATCTCCGCTTATACAATTGCAAGATGTAAATATCGAAGCAGAAATCCAAACGCTTGAAAATACATTGCAAAGAAAAGCCACGGAAGAAGAAATTGTACTCTATCTCAATCATCCGGGTGATGCGCTGAAAACAATTCAGTTTACGCAAAAATTCGGCGATGCGAATAATATTCCCTTAGATGTGTGGTTTGAAGGATTGTCGATTGATACTCCGCTCAGTTTTACTGATTCTGCCAATAAACCTCACCAAATGGCAATACACAGCATAAGGCATATGCCCGAAACAGGAACAAGTCTTGTTCGTTATACCTATGATTCCGAATTCCTTATCCATGAAGTAAAAATTGGTGAAGGAATGGGCAACCAAAGTAAAAGACAAGAAATGGCAGATATGTCAAACCCATACCATATCGGAGCGCCAAGTAACGGCGACTTATGGGTTGTGTATGTGAATGTCGGTGATGTTGTTGAAAAAGGTAAAGAGCTTTTCAATATTTCAATAATGAAACAGGAAAAAGCTGTTCTTGCACCGTGTGACGGAATTGTAAAACGCATAATAAAAAGCGCAAATTACGCACATACTCGTAAAATGACACCGGTCAAAGAGGGAGAACTCATTATTGAGCTTGATGATATTCCAAGAATTTGTTCGAATGAAGATTGTCAAAAACCCCTTCAAGAAAATATGCAGTATTGCCCTCATTGTGGATTGGAAGTGGAAGATTTTGTAATAATAACCGAAACTGAAACCGAAACAGCATCATCCTAATTGAACTGAAAAACTTTACAATACGGTGAACTTTATTGAGAGCGAAACGAACAAAGGCTGTAGCGAACATGCAAAACGATGATTTTTGCACAGTGAAGTTTTTGTATGTGAAGCATAAAAAACAAATTAGAATGGTGTAAACTGAATAACAACTTTTAAGTACTTATAAACTTAATGTTTGGAGGCATTTCATGGCTAAGTCACAGGTAAAAACAGATTCAATCGATATCTTAAAAGAAAAACTTATTCTCACCGGTGCAGAAATTAAAGCAATCGGTGAAGAAGCGGAAATTCTGGTAGGCGGAAAGAACTATAATACTGCGCTCATTCATGAAGTGCAAGGGGTGCAAACACCCCAATTCAGGGCTGTTTCATCAATTTGTTTTCATAAAGTGCTCGACGAAACGAAGGTAAATGCCGCCTTGGTTCGTTCAATTATTGAAAAAGAATACACAAGAATTGATTGGAACGATCCTGAGATCAATAAAGATTCAGAATTTTTGCAAAAACTTGTGCGTACATTTGCCAAGGAAATTAAAAGAGCAGACGAAGAGCACAAAGATGCGAAGAAAATTCCTCTGCGCATGTTTGTTAATAATGTTGTTGAAGGTTTTGCGACTTCACAAGAAGTTATCGATCAATTGCGTAAACGTTCTGTCTTGGTACAATCTGCAATTTTATCTGTAGAAATGCCTAAAATGGTTGAAGATGCTGTGAAATCAGCCTATCTTGACATTTGTAAAGAAGCAGGGGAGACCGATGTTCCTGTTGCCGTGCGCTCTTCTGCCGCCGGTGAAGATTCACGCAAGAAAGCTTTTGCCGGACTTCAAGATACTTATCTCAATATGGTGGGTGCCGAAAAGGTTGTGCTTGCGTATCATTGGGACTGTGCATCTGCCTATAATTTGCGCTCTATGACGTATCGCCGTGAAGCCATTCGTGACGGTATCACAAAGGCGGAAGAAACAGGTGATATGGAAACTGCAATCCAAGCCAAGCAAGAATGGGCTATTGAAAACACTTCTTTATCTGTATGTATGATGCGCATGATCAATCCTGTAATTGCCGGAACGGCTTTCAGCGCCGATACTGCCACAGGTTGCCGCGGAACTGTTCGCAAAGACTTGGTAAGTATCGATGCTTCATACGGACTTGGCGAAGCAATTGTGGGCGGTATGGTAACACCTGATAAGTTCTATGTGTTCCAACGTGACGACAATAACGAAGTTGTTATTCGTAATCTTGGCTATAAAGGCATGAAAATTGTCTATGACGAAAAACTTGGCGGTACAAAGAAAGTTGATGTGCCGCAAAATGAAATTTATAAATGGGCGCTCACCATTCCACAAGCAGAGCAAATTGCCCGCTGTGTGCGTATTATCAGTAAAGCATACGACGATATGATTATGGATACGGAATTTTGTATCGATGCAAAAGAACAACTCTGGTTTGTGCAAGCACGTCCGGAAACTCGCTGGAATGAAGAATTTGAACTTCACCCCGATACTATCTTTATGCGTCGTCTTGAAGTTGAACCTTCCGCACTTGCAAATGCAGAAATTCTTCTGGAAGGTAACGGCGCTTCACGCGGAGCAGGGCAGGGGCAGGTAAAATACTTGCGTTCAGCGCTTGAGCTCAATAAAATTTCAAAAGGCGATATTCTTGCCGCAGAAAGAACAGATCCTGATATGGTTCCGGGTATGCGTATCGCTTCGGCTATTCTTGCCGATGTGGGCGGTGATACTTCTCACGCAGCCATCACTTCCCGTGAACTCGGAATTCCGGCGGTTATCGGTATACAAAGAGCTGAGGCTTTAAGGGCTTTAGACGGACTTGAAATCACGGTTGACGGAACGGCAGGGCGTGTCTATAAAGGGCTTCTTCCATTGTTTGATGTGGGCGGCGAAATGGATTTATCCAAATTACCAAGCACAAAAACAAAGGTTGGTCTTGTGCTTGCCGATGTAAACCAAGCGCTTTTCCTCTCTCGCTTACGTAATGTAGAAGATTTTGAAGTGGGCTTGTTGCGCGCTGAATTTATGCTCGGTAATATCAGCGTGCACCCTCGTGCGCTTGAAGCCTATGATAACAGCACCTTACAAAGCTATGTAGACGAAAAACTTTCAGAACTCAGTAAAGAACTTTCCTCAAAAGTTCGTGAACAATTGGCTGCGGGGCTTATTTCATTAGACATTAAAATTCGTGAATATGTCGGAATTGTTACAGGCTTGACACATGAAATTGTAACACTTGCAAAAGAAGAAGTGAGCGGCGCTGAAAACGTTCTTGCACAACAAAGACAGTTGAGAGAGCTTGAGCATAAACTTGATGAACACGTCGATTTTGCTTCAAAACATCTCGATGCATTACGTACATCAATAAATATTGCCGAGCATGTTCGTTATATTTACGGTTTTGAAGAAGAATTACCTTTCTTGCCAAATACCGAAGAGGGCAAAGCACGCAAAACCGCAATCGAAAACGAAGTGCAAGTACTTGTTGCAAAAATTGAAAAAAATCCCGCAATTTTGGCAACACTCGATCAAATTCGTGAATTGCGCCGTGAAGTCGCAATGAAAAGCGGTATGATGCAAGAAATGGATGAATTGCGCCAAACACCTGAAAAAATAGTTGAAATAATTCGATTAAGAGGCTACAGATCAGGAAAAGAACATTATGTGCAAACCCTTTCTCAATCTTTAGCTCTGTTTGCCATGGCTTTCTACGGTAAGCCGATTGTGTATCGCACAACAGATTTTAAATCTAACGAATATCGTAACTTACTTGGTGGTAATCTCTTTGAAGCTTTTGAAGA